>JAKLGS010000129.1 GCA_022710505.1 Patescibacteria group bacterium | reverse complement strand
TCTCGAAAGTTTGGAATCATAGAATCTCCGACAACCTCAAAAAGCTGCCCAACAAAAAAGTAGATAATCGCAAAGACTATTAGGAATATAAAAATAATCTGAAAATATTCCACTATTACTTTTTTAACGTTTTTATCAAACATAATTATCTAATCGTATTCCAGATGGGTAAAAAGTACAAGGTGTAGTAAAATGTTAGATAGATAATATCGTGGGCTCGTAGCTCAGTCGGTTAGAGCGTTGCATTCACATTGCAAAGGTCTCAGGTTCGAATCCTGACGGGCCCACCAATTAACGATTTGAGCTAAAGAAAGGATTCGAATGCCGCAACCGCGACGGCGGTGAGGCGGGGTCGACTGGCGCATCAGCAGATGCGAACAGGTGACCGAATCCTGACGGGCCCACCAAGAAATTAAGGAATATAATACTATTATGATTTATATAAAATATTTTATATTTTGTTTGTTGGTAGCGATACTGCTTGCCTTGTTTGAAATACAAACTGAAGGAAAGCACGGGTGGGCTAAAAAATTACCAACATGGAAAAAAAGCTTCAAGTTTTTAGACGCGCTCCCCGGCTTCCGTGGTCCTATTACAGGTTATCATATATATCTTTTCACAATGATTCTATTCTTGGTTCATATACCGTTTTTATTTATGAAGTGGGACTTAAGAACCGAGGTAATAATTTTGTCTGGTTACACTTTAATAGCGATGCTGGAAGATTTTTTGTGGTTTGTTTTTAACCCACATTTCGGATTAGAAAAGTTCAAAGAAAAACATATCTCTTGGCACGAGGATTGGATTGGGCCAATGCCTGTGCAGTATATTTACGTTTTTGTAATTTGGGTAACCTTGTTTGTGCTTGGTTTTTTTATTATTTAATAAAGTAATCGTAGAGCAAATTCCAGAGCTCGGTGTAACCCCCGTCATATCCGAGTGCCCACATTCCGACACCTCCAAGGTTGTATTCATTAACAATATCGTATTTGTATTTCAATGATTTTGCATTTTCATAGTATGTGGTTCTAAGTTGCCCTGTTTCGGGACTTACATATGTAAAATATGGTGATTTACCTTCCTCATTCCATTTTAAAACAGGATTTAGCTCAAGTATGGTTCCAAGTATGTCTTCATATGATTGAGATTGTGAATACCCGTTTTCATCTGACCCGTCTTTTCTTTTTGAGTATTGAGATTCATCTTCTACCAGCCAGTTATATCCATAATAAGGTACTCCAAGAATTATTTTATTAGGAGGTACTTTAGTCAAAAAGTCATTAATTGTTTCTTTTATATCAATTCCCGGTCCTTCAATAGGTGATACCGGACCTATTTCTTCTGAAGTTGGTTGGTGGTAATCGTAAGCCATTATAAAAATTCCATCTGCCGCCCTGCTCAAGTTTTCCAAATCAGAGCTGACTCTGTTTTGTGTTGCGGAATCTCCGAAAGCCGAAACAACAACATAAGAATTTCCATAAATTTTATCAAGTTCGTCGTTTAAATATTTGGTAAACTCAGAAAACTTTTTATCAATACCTTCCTTTGTTCCTTCAGCGTGTTCAAAATTCAAATTAACATCCCTTATACCTTTTCTATCTAACTCTATTCTTAAATTTTTTACTAAATTATCCCAACACTCCCTGCAGTTAAG
>JAKLGS010000128.1 GCA_022710505.1 Patescibacteria group bacterium | reverse complement strand
AAGGGGAAAGGGAAAAGGGGAAAGGGAAAAGGGGAAAGGGGAAAGGGGAAAGGGAAAATGGGAAAGGGACAAGGGGAAAGGGACGAGGGGAAAGGGAAGGGGGAAAATTACAAATTATGAATTAAGGGTCTAATGTCTAAAGACTCCTGACTTTGACACAATAAATTTTCCATTTTATAAATATAAGTAAATCAGTATTATATAAATTTTGCGTCACCAAAATGGGTGACGCAAGGTAAAATATGCTTAATTTTGCGGTATGTTTATACGAAAAAAGAAAAATAGATCTGGAACAACAAGTGTTGTTGTTGTTAATAAATCACATGGTAGATTCAAAGAATTAATTACCATTGGTGTGAGTGATGATGAAGTTCAAATTGAGCAATATATCAATCAAGCTCGCCAATGGATTGAAATTCAAAGTGGGACTCCAGATATTTTTAAACAAAAAGCAAGAGAAGAGGAAGAAAAACAAGTTACAGAGCATTTGTTGTCTAATATTGAAAACGTGCTTATCAATGGCACACAACTAATTTTAGATAAAGTATTTAAAATCACGGGATTTGAAGCCATTGAGGATGATATTTTACGTCAATTAGTGATTGCTCGTTTAGGACAGCCCATGAGCAAATCAGCTACTGTTGATTATCTTAAATCATATTTTGATGAAGATATTCAGTTATATAAGATTTATCGTTATTTAGATAAACTTTATAATACACAGCAAGAACAGATCCAACAAATAAGCGTAGAACATACTCGTAAGATTTTAGGTGGCAAAATTGGTCTAATGTTTTATGATGTGACTACACTTTATTTTGAATCCGATTATAGTGATGAGTTAAGAGAAAATGGTTTTTCAAAAGATGGCAAACACAGTCAAACACAGGTTGTACTGGGATTGTTAGTTAGTAAAGATGGTTATCCGCTTTCATATTCATTATTTAATGGCTCTCAATACGAGGGGAAAACAATGTTGCCGATTGTTGAAGATTTTGCTCAAAGATTTCATTTAGATGATTTTGTGGTTGTTGCCGATTCCGGGTTAATGAGTAAATCAAATATATCTCTATTGCAATCTGGAGGATACAAATATATTGTAGGAGCAAGAATAAAAAATGAGACAGAAGTAGTGAAAAGGAATATTTTGTCTTTACCAAAGCATGATAATGAATTTCATGAGCTTAAAAAAGATGATTCCAGATTAATCGTAAGCTATTCTTCAGTTAGAGCTAGAAAAGACAAATACAACAGAGATAAAGGTGTAAAACGACTTCAAAAAGCATATAAAACGGGTAATATCACTAAAGAGAACATCAACAAACGAGGATACAATAAGTTTTTGGAGATATCAGATAATGTAAAAGTAGTTATCAATCAAGAAAAAATAAAAGAAGACGAAAAATGGGATGGGTTAAAAGGATACATTACGAATACGTCGCTTTCAGCTAAAGATGTTTATGAACAATATAACGGATTATGGGTTGTTGAAAAAGCGTTCAGAATAACAAAAGGAACTCTTGAAATACGACCTATGTTCCACTTTACACCACGAAGAATAGAAGCACATGTTTGTATTTGCTTTGTTGCTTACAAAGTATATAAAGAATTAGAAAGAGTATTGAAAACTAATAATATAAACTTAAGCGTGGATAAAG
>JAKLGS010000127.1 GCA_022710505.1 Patescibacteria group bacterium | reverse complement strand
AGTTTATTCTCAAGTATATTAGCCACCTCTTTGGAAGCATTCATAATTTCGCAGACGTCTGAATTCTCATTTTTAAAAATTCTTGAATCTTTGTGCTCTTTTGGAATAACTAAGGTCATACCTTCAGAAACCGGATTAATATCTAAAAAAGCTAAGTATTTTTCGTTCTCCCAGATTTTCATACAGGGAATCTCACCTTTTGATATTTTACAAAAAATACAATTTACCATAATTAAATTCTACCAAAAATTAAATATAAATTTTTATTATCTGCTTCGTATCTGTCTAATAATTTAAAACTGTTTTGTTTGTACATTTTTATAAGATCGGATATCTCTTTACCGGAATATTTGTGGCAATACCTTGGTTTTTCAATACTTTCCCCCCAGCTAACGAGGTAATCCCCCGGCATTTTAGTAAAATTCCAGAAGGTAAGTACAATCATTGAGGTTTGAGGCTCATTTTTTGACAAATCCAGTAATGATTTAAACCATTTTTCTCTAAAATCATTATTTGGTAAATGATGAGTGACTCCAAAATTGCATAAGACATCATATTTACCTCTAATCTTGTTTATATCCAAAATAATATCTTTTTTTAGCAATTTAGATTTAACTCCCTTTAGGTTTTTACATTTTTCCTTTCCTTCTGATAAGAGGTCGTTATTTATATCAATTCCAGTATATGAGAAATCGGTAAAATAATCATGCACGTACTCACAAAATCTTCCGTTTCCGCATCCAATATCTAGTACGCTGATTTTTAATTTTGACGGTTTGGATTTTTTTATTTCGGTTTCTTCCTTACTATTTTCTGAAAATATAACTTCTTTGCTAATATATTTTTTAATATTTTTAACTACCCTCCCCCACCCTTCCCAAGGATTCTGCCTTGTTCTTGAGAAATCTTTTGATATTAATTGGTAAAATTCGTTATTTAGTTTTACAATTTGCTTTATATCCATATGAAAGATAGGCAGAAAGAACAATCTAATAAGGCTATTTTACTTCAAATAATAAATAAAATCGCTAACTTACAAGTTGTGAATGACGACACTGTCTCCCGTATTATTGCTAAGAACCCTTCCGTGGAGTCTTTAACGTTTTCAAAATCACAAGTTTTGGAAGCTTACTATAAATATAAAAAATCTATAAGACTCCCTTCTGATAAAGAAAAAAAGCTATTAGAAGGGTTGAAAATGAAAAAAATTAGAACAATGTCCGGGGTTACTCCTGTGGCAATCTTAACAAAACCCTACCCGTGCCCCGGAAACTGCATTTATTGTCCCAACGACCCAAAAATGCCTAAAAGTTATCTTTCTGCTGAACCTGGGGCTCAGAGAGCCCTGCAGAACCAATTTGACCCATATTTGCAGGTTTATAACCGTTTATTAGCATATAAAAACATTGGACATTCCACCGACAAAGTTGAGTTGATAGTTTTAGGGGGAACGTGGTCTTTTTACCCTCAAAACTATCAGCGATGGTTTATTAAAAGAACATTTGAAGCTATGAATAACTTTAGTTCCCGTAGTAATAAATACTTGAAAGTTTCAGACGAGGTTAAAGAGAAAAAAACTAATTGGAGAGATTTGTTTTTAGTTCATAAAAAGAATGAAAAAGCTCATTCAAGATGTGTAGGTTTGGTTCTTGAAACGCGCCCTGATTTTATTAAT
>JAKLGS010000126.1 GCA_022710505.1 Patescibacteria group bacterium | reverse complement strand
TTCAAGGTAGGGCTTTGCCTTTTGCAGCATCAGATGTTATTCCACTGGGCTATAGAACAACCTTTGCCGGAACCTATGCCATTCAGTTAGCTGATTTTGATGGATTATTTGCCTTAGGACAAGACATATTCTTAGAAGATAAACTCTTGAATGTGGTACATGATTTAAGAACTAGTAATTATGAATTCACCACTGCCATTGGAACGGTGGAAGATCGTTTTGTGTTGAAATTCCAAAATGAAACACTGAGTATTCCTAGCGTTTCTTTGCAGAATATCATCGTGATTAAAAACCAAAATACCATCGACATTTCCGCTTCTTCTACTATTACGTTGAAAGAAGTGAAAGTATTTGATATGCGAGGCCGATTAATTACAACGGTTGAAAATATTAATACTTCTACCGCTAAGGTGACTAACCTGAATATTGCCAATCAAGTGCTGCTAATTCAAATCACCGATGTCGAAGGTAAATCAGTTACAAAAAAATTAGTGTATTAAAGGAAAAGTAAGTCTTTACTAACTCATTTATATAATAAAAACATCCCTTTTTATCATTGCTTTGCCTGTTTTGGCAAAGCAATGTTTGTTTATAACTGTACTAAAACTCATCATAAGTTAAAGCTCATTCCGTCAATACTCAGTAGATGGTAAAGCCCTTTTTTTATTAAAATGACAATAGGGTTATTCATAAATAGAAAAAAAATAACAAATATAGTTTGTTTGTTTTAGGCTTATATGTATATTTACCTATCAATTTGAACGAGTAGCGGGAACTACTCGAGACCCTCGAATTTGTAAAAATATGCTCAAAAAAGTCAGGTTCTAGCCGATTGTTTTTTGAGCTTTTTTATGCTTTTAAAAGAAAATAGAGGAAAGAAAATAGAAGAAAGAGAGACCTGAAGCCCAAAAAAGCTGCTTATTTCATTTCATAAAGACGGACATTTTGCCTAGTCAAGATGATTTTTTTGTTTCATCAAGACGAGACAATAATTTTGTCAAGACGAAATGGAACTGATTTTGAAAAGTAAAGCATAAAAAAAGGGCCTCGAGCGGGAACTCGAGACCCTCGAACCTCTAAAAAGAAGCTCTCAAAAGCAGGTTCTAGCCTTCTTTTCGGTACGATAAATCATTTAGCATTGAGCGTAAACGTTTACCCGGGCGAAAAAGCACCCTGTTTTTTCGAATGCTGGAAGAGTTTACCTCGGCGGCTGTCTCTTTTCCATCCGAACTAAGGCCCACTTGGAAATTCCCTAAGCGACCTAATTTAATAATGCGTCCCTGTTTCAACTCGTTCACAATGTTGTGCTCTAAAGCTGTCAACACCGCATAACAGTCGGAATCAGTTACGGTACATTGATAGGCAATTAATTCTGCCAATTGCTCTAAGTCAACCTCGCCATCAGCGATGGCGGCCGCATAGAATTTTTCCGGTGCCTCCAAATCCCTCGGATTTTTTCTGGGCACCACCTGAAATTTAACACTCATACGTAATGGTATTAAATGAATAAAAAATTGTTTGTCTTAGTACCTTTCTAAATTTATTTAGTCAGGCCTAACTGACAATCAAATATAAGTCAGCAGAATGGTAAATGAAAGCCATTTTAATTAACAATCAGAGTTAGTTTTTAACAACGTATAATCTGTTTCTTACTTATAAAACAAAATTTAATTTATTGTAAAT
>JAKLGS010000125.1 GCA_022710505.1 Patescibacteria group bacterium | reverse complement strand
GGGATTGAAATACTAGTTCTTATTGCTTCTGCGAGGTTTCCTTTTTTAAAGTAGTACGGTTTGCCGGATACTAAATCTGAAGCAACTGCAGAAAATGGTATTTTTAAATCCTCAATATTAACGTAATTTGTTTTTTCATTTATGTATTTGATAATTTTTTGACCTTTAATAATCCCCGTTTTAAGTCGTGGGTCAGTTATCATTTTAAAAAGATCTTTGTATCCAAATTTGAGGACAAACTCTTCTAATTGATCGATATTGCCGTAATAACTATATAAACCACCCATTAAAGCTCCAGCACTTGTCCCAGCAATAAAATCTATTGGGATATTATTTTTTTCAAGTACTTTCAATACACCTATATGAGCCATACCTCTCCATCCCCCACCACTTAGTGCTAACCCAACTTTTTTTCTTGTATTTGTAGTATTTTTTACCATTTAAAATAATATATCACACGAGCGATACTTTTTTACAAAAGTATTTCTTGCTACTATTAAGATACTAATGTATATCTCAATTGACCTCGGAAGATCTACAACAAGAATAGCCTCAACTCTTAATCTAAAGAGTGTTTTAAAAATTGTTAAATTCAAAACAGAATCAGATATTACTTTTCAAAGAAATAATATGTTTACTGCTTTTGATGAGGTGGCAGGAGGTAAAGATATAGATGCTATTTCATTTGGTTTTCCGGGAATAACGGATAAATTAAAAAAAGTATTTGAAAAGAGTGCGAATTACCCTCAAATAGAAGGTTTAAATATTAAGAATTTTTTACCAGATAAATTTAACCAAGCTAAGATTCTTATCGAAAATGATGCCGCACTGGGCGCGCTGGGTGAGGCTTACTTTGGTTCCGGAAAAGATAAAGAATCTATTGCTTACTTAACTTTAAGTACGGGAGTAGGAGGGGCCTTTGTTAAAAAATATGAAAATGAATATATTCTTATTAACGCCGAGCCCGGGCATCAGGTTGTTAACTTAGACGATTCAACATCCGACGGCACAGGTATTAAAGGTACTCTGGAGTCTTATTGCTCAGGATCTTTTTTTAAAAAAAGGTACGGTGCTGCTCCGGATGTTACTGCAGGTGAGGAAAATTGGAAGAAGTACTCTTACTATTTATCTGCGGGTATAATAAATATAGTTTCAATGTGGGATCCGGAAGTTATTGTTCTAGGTGGTGGCTTGTCGATACATAATTTTGATAATTTCTATAAACATTTGATAAATGAGATAAAAAAACAGAACTTTTTTACGGTCCCAGAAATCAGGAAGTCAACATTGGAAGATGATTCAGGAATTTATGGGGGGTTTATTTTATTAAAGGAGAATTTATGAAATTTTGCATAATCTATAAATACACAACTACTAAAAATAAGTACCAACTTGAAAAGGACTTAGAACAGCTATCTTCTATATTAAGTGATATGGGTCACGATAGTTTTATTTTCGATAGAGATATTAAAAATTGGCAAAATATTGAAATACCCCGAGAAGAGTCTTCAAAAATGGTTTTTTCCGCAATGGCAGAGTGCGATGGAGTAATTGCATATGTTAATCACAGCGAACTTAGCGAAGGAATGGCTATGGAAGCTGGTTACGCTAAAGCATTGAATAAAAAATTAATAATGGTAGTTAAAGAGGGTGCTTCATCACCCAGAATAAGAAGTGTGTGTGATCTTTATATTGAATTTGAAGA
>JAKLGS010000124.1 GCA_022710505.1 Patescibacteria group bacterium | reverse complement strand
GATTAACGACTTCATCCAAAAAGAATTTCCACATTTACTTAAAGAGAGAAAGCCGGACCTTATACTAGTATCCGGAGGAGATGGAGCAATTCTTCACGCTATTCAAGAATACAATCATCACAAAGTACCATTTTTAGGCTATGGCACTGGTACTTTAAATTTTTTAATGAATGATATGAATTTAGAACAAATAAAAAAATTCATACAAAAACTTGAAAAAGACGAGATAAAATTAAAAAACATAGAAACAACAAAAATAAGTGTAAGTTTGCAAAAAATGAGAAATGGTAAAAAAATTAAAATTGGTCAGGCTGTAAATGAAGTAGTTTTAGGGTCTAAGTTAATGGGATATCACTCGTTTTCTATAAACTCAAACGACGGGTCTTTTAATGACTTTGAAATCAAGGGATCTGGTATCTGTATCAGCACTGACTTAGGCTCAACTGGATATAACTTTAACCTCGGTGGAGCTGTTTTACCCTTGGGAAGTAATCTTTGGTCGTTATTAGGCATAGTGTGCAACAGGTATCTAGAAGACATCTTAAACACAGATAATATAGTCATTGAAAACATCTCAAAAAGACCAGGGCTCTCAATATTTCTAGACAGCATTAAACAAAATGTTTTAATAAGTTACGGAGATAAAATCATTATTCAAAAAGGTGACGTAGTCAAATTAGCTTTTTACGATCAAAAGGAATTTTTTAAAAAAAGAATAGATATTAGCTCAAGATACAGAAAAGGGTAACAAAAAACCTAGCTTTGCAAATAAAATAAAAAAGCAAAACTAGGTTTAATAAAGTAGCTTAGTAAGTCTAGGCATTGTACTTGAATTTACTTTTTATAATCAAGATATTCCTTGTAATTCTTACGTATTTTAAGATCACGTTTCCAATTTTTGTAGTCCGTGGATAACATAAAAATCCAGTTTAGGTTTATTAGGACCACACCTATAAAGAATACGGCAATACAAACCTTTTCGAAAGTTCCGATATTTGAAAAATCAATATAATTCATCTGTCTCTCCTCGTATTTGATTTTAAATTATTTTACACAAAAACACATCGATAATCAATACGCTATAGGTTTTTTATATAGTCTTTTAAAGAAACTGGGTCACTAATAAAAATGGTCATGTTTACGCTACAAGGACATTGTAAATAAGCTGGTTCGTTGTCGGGAGTTATCCAATTTCCTTCGTAATAGTAACTTAAAACAACTGTTCTAACTAAATCAGACTCAACTCTAACATAACCCGTAACAGAACTTTGAACTCCGCTTAATGCAGTTCCATAAACAACGTGATTTCCAACTCTTGTACTTGAAGACCAGCCTGTACCCTCGAGGCTTTTTCTTAATAAATTGTCAGTAGAATAACCTGCATCTTTATAGTTCCAATCCTTATCCGTCAGCTTAACCGTGTAAATTTTTCCAGGAGCTAAAATATAACCGGTTTCAACATTTTCTTCCGAACTCTTTTCATACCTATCATTAAATAGTATTTTATTATTCTCAATATCTTGTTGATTTGCATCACTTTCCACCCAATTAAAACCCTCGGGGAGATTTGGTATACGCCAGTTAATATTATCTTTTTTAACATCTTCATACTGGGAGGGTCTTTTTTTTATAAAAATACTTACGATAAATAAAAGCACAACCAACGCTAAAAATATCTTAAATATCTTCTTTAAAGAGGGCTTTTT
>JAKLGS010000123.1 GCA_022710505.1 Patescibacteria group bacterium | reverse complement strand
TGCTGTCCAAATGGGTAAAGATACGATGTCTTCCATATTTAGATTTAACGATGGTTTGTATCCAAATGGCAAACAGAACGTCAAACTTGGCTACTATATAGGAAATAAATTATTTGAAACAGAAAACCAAAACGAAGCTCAAGTTGCACTCGTTGATTTTTATAGATCAATAGAAGAATACCCAATACTTGGACCGGACCCATCAAAAGGCTTGATGAGAATGATTGTAGGTGCAAAATTTAAGCAGCCAAATCCTTTAAGCAATCCTTATTTGGAAGCGTATTACTGGGAAATAGATACACAAACTGATTCAATGTACCCAATAATTACAGTGCAAGAAGCTTGGAAAATGGTTACTGGAGGAAAGGCAGTCATTACTCAAGTAACTCCGAGACAATCTAACCCTTTTGAACCTTACTACCCCGTAAGTGTAGATAAAGTATTAATTGATAATATCTACTTAGCCTATTACGAAACTCCAAAGTTTCAAACATACCTTCAACCTATCTATGTCTTTTCAGGAAAATACACCACGAGAGGAACTGAAGGAGGAGATATAACTTTATACTTCCCTGCTATAACGGGAGAGTGGACTAAGCAATAATAATTTAGTAACTTTAAATTTTAAAAAACTGGAATGAGTTTTTGGATACCGTGAGTAATTTTTCAAAAAGAGTTTTTCAAAGAATCTTCCAAGAGTAATTTCTACCTATCCAACTAAGAATATTTTTTGTATCTGCAAATCTATTTTTACTACCCATTACTACAACTAATATGTCTTTAATTCCGTCATCATATTCATATATCAAAACCTCCCCAGCTTCAAACGTGGTCCCCGTCTTTACACCCACACTATTAGGTATTTCCCATAAAAGTCTGTTGGTATTTCTAACTAACAAATTTATACCCCTCTCAACATCTGTAAAATAAAAATCTTTTGTACCCACAATTTTTTTAATCTCCGAAATAGAAGTTGCATATACGGCCAACTTGTACAAATCCAATGTATTTGAATAGTTATTCCCATAAGCATCATCCAAACCTACCGGATTTGAAAAATGAGTTGAAGTCATCCCCAAGGAATTTACTTTTTCATTCATCTTTTCTACGAAATCTTGCTCACTCATTTTTGACGTCGCTAAAACACAAGCGGAGTCTCCCGCGGAACCTATTAGCATACTATTTAAGAGATCTTTCACTTTAAAAATTTTATTAACCGGAAGAAAAGCCTTGGTACCCTCTACTTCTGTGCAATAATCGGACACTGCGAGTACTTCCTCAAGATCATAAATATCCAACGAGATTATTGCTGTCATAAGTTTAGCTGTAGAAGCCGGGGCTAATGAAATATTTATGTTTTTTTCAACCAGCGTTTTATTACTTTTTTTATCTATGGCTAACAAAGATAAAGCTGTAGTTTGAGGAAGAGGCTCGGAACCGGTAAGTACAGGGTAAGGCTTATTGCTGAAATTTTTATAGATAATATTCGTTTCAGGAAAAAAGTACGCAATATATAATTTGTGGAGGTATCCTGTTGATATCGAATATCCTAAAAAAACAAGAAAAGACAGAGGAATTGTCAAAAAAATCGTACGGAGAAGTGTTTTTCCAATGTATAAGAGATCGAGACTAGTTACTTTATCAAATACCCAAAGTATCTTTATAAAAACTTCAACAAGAAACAGCAGAATTTTTCTTGGTATGGAA
>JAKLGS010000122.1 GCA_022710505.1 Patescibacteria group bacterium | reverse complement strand
GATTGTCTTTGACGCAGGAAATGGGATTGGCGGAAAGGTTTTTGATTACATTTTTTGTGATTTAGAAAATGAATTTTTAAATGTTGAACGTATGTATTTTGATCCCGACGGTACCTACCCCAACCACGTACCTAATCCTATGGAAGAAGAAAATGTAGAAGAAATTAAAAACAGAGTTGTAGAAAAAGATGCAGATTTTGGTATAGCAATCGATGGCGATGCAGATAGAGCGTTTTTTATTGATAAAAAAGGCAGAAGACCCGATGGTGTTTACGTAGGTGTATTGTTAGCAAAAAGCATTTTAAGCCACGATCCAGATAATAAAAAAATTGTTCACGACCCAAGAATTACATGGCCGTTTATAAAGGAGGCTCAAAAGCTGGGTGCTGAAGTTCACCAAAGTATGGCCGGGCATTCTTTTTTTAAAGCAGCTATGGCAGAGAAACAAGCTTTGTTTGGAGCTGAAGCAAGTGCACACTTCTATTACCGCGATTTTTATAATTGTGATTCAGGTATGGTAACAATTGCTCAGATGCTAAATATGTACTTTGACGGTTTTGAACTGACTCAAGCAGTCGATTATTTATTTGAAAATTACCCAAATTCAGGTGAGGTGAATTACAGGGTTGAAAACGCGATAGGTTTGATCAATCAAATTGAGGAGTTTTACAAAAATCAAGGAGCAAAAATTGAAAAAATTGATGGTCTTTCCGTCGAATTTGAAGATTGGAGGTTTAATTTACGAACTTCTAATACTCAACCTCTTCTAAGAATAAACTTAGAAGCTAAAACGAAGAATTTGGTGATAGAAAAATTCTTAGAAGTTGAAAATATGATCGGAGCTGTGAGAGATAATATTCCGGCACTTGAAGAATTAAGATAGCTTATTTGTTTATCTCGAATATCTTTTTCTTTGATTTTATTCCGTGAATCAGATTTATTGAAGATTTTGGTGTTTTATATAATTCTGAAAGTACTTCAACCACTGCCCTGTTCGCCTTTCCTTCGATGGCCGGTTCTCTGACATAGATATGTAAAGTGCCGTCCGAAGTTTTATCTATTCTTGGTGATTTAGAATTAGCGTGTACGCAAACCTCAATTTTCATTTATATTTTTAAATTTTCTAAAATTTATTTTTTTACTATATAAGTATATAAAAATTCTTGGACATATCATAAATCTTTTGTTTTAATTAAATAGGATGGTTACACAAGAACTCATTGAATATATAAAGTACCAAAAATCAAAAAAAGTAGCAGACGAAGATATTGTGCGTGAATTAATTGAAAATAATTGGGTAAGGGGAGATATAGAAAACGCTCTTAATAAAGTAAACAGCTTGGATTCAAGTACCCCATTTGAAACTCAAGAAAAAGATAGGGATAAGGTTTTTGTGGTTGATAGTACAATTTCTCACCCAGCAACTGTGGTAAAGGAAAATGTTGAGATACCTATAGGTGATAAAGCGAGTGTAATCATAGGTATAATTTCGATGCTCTTTATCGTTATTTCTTTTTTGTTTATCTATAAGGCCGGCATGATGGTGGCGGTAATGAGTATTATTGATCATTTTTCTTACACCGAAGGATCCATGTATTATTTTATAAAACAATTTCCGATGTATGGATGGGTTGTTATTTCGTTTGCCATTTCCGCTTCAGTCTTTTTATTTAATGCCTTTAAAATAAGGGTAGCTTCCAAAAAATCTTTTATCACGGGTTT
>JAKLGS010000121.1 GCA_022710505.1 Patescibacteria group bacterium | reverse complement strand
TGAAAGGGATAAATTCGGATAACCCCTTAACTGAATAACATCTCTACCATCTAAAGAAAAATTCGCTAAACCATCACCTCCTAAAAAGAAACGTTCAAATGGAATCACACCTCTGTCTTGATTGTAAGCTCCTAAATAACCAAATTCTCCTAATGTTCTTAAAACTAAAGCATTTTGATTTTTTCCGGCAAGTTTTGTATACCAATCTCCTTTTAATTTAATTTTATAAAATTCTAACCAATAGAAAGACTCTTGATCCACTTTTCCTTGGTCAACAGCAGCATCTTGAAAATTTTCCACAGGATTACCTGAATCATCAAGGTAGGTTCCAATCGGCATATCATCTCCTGTAATTGGATCTGGTATTACTTCTGTCGTTTTTACTTTATATTCTTCCTGGTTGGGTAAATCTTTGTAATCCACATTATTGAATAACGAATAGGGTGGAGAGAATTTAGCCGATATTGAAAACTCAGAGCCATAAACCGGGAAAATTGGATTCACTCCTTTATTGTTTCTACTTAAGGAAATAAAATAGGATAGATTTCGAGAAGAACCGTTAGGGAAAGTAAACAAAGATGTGGAATAATTATTCAAATCATAATACTGTAAACTTAATCCTTGTGAAAGTAAAAAGAAATCATCCGGCACCTTCAATCTTTTTGCAGTTCCAACAGCAATAGAAGTGATATTAAAACTTCTGCTTTTATCAACATCATTTGTTTGGAAATTATTTAAAAATTGTTTGCTATAGGAAAAAGAAGTCGAAAACTGCATTGGTTTTTTTCCGCCAAACCAAGGTTCGGAAAAAGTTAAACTATACGTTTGAAAATAAGTACTTCCTTGTAAACGTAAGGACATTTTCTGTCCGTCACCCATGGGTAAAGGTTTATAGGCTTCTTTATTAAAAATATTTCGGACAGAGAAATTATTGAAAGAAAGACCTAAGGTTCCGATGAAACCTCCTCCGCCATAACCTCCTTGAAGCTCAATTTGACTGGATCCTTTTTCAACTAAATTGTACTCAATGTCAACGGTTCCAGCTGAGGCATCTACATTTTTAAACTTGGGATCAATCGCTTCCGGATCAAAAAAGCCTAATTGTCCAATTTCTCGAATGGTTCTAATTAAAGCATCTTTACTATATTTCTGACCTGGTTTTGTTCGTAATTCTCGATAAATTACATGGTCATTTGTTTTGTCGTTTCCAACAACGGTAATTTTATTAAAATAGGCTAATGGGCCTTCCATAATTCTGATTTCAAAATCAATAGTGTCATTTGCCGTGCGAACTTCTACCGGATTTATGGTTGAAAATAGATAACCATTGTTTTGATATAAGTTTGTAATGTCTTCTGCATCAGGATTCTTTTTGTTTGCAATTCGATCCTGAAGCAATACCCCATTATAAGTTTCTCCTTTTTTAATCCCTAAAACACGATTCAAGCCTTGATCGGTATATATGGTGTTTCCTAAAAACTTAATATTTCCAAAGTAATATTTTCTACCTTCTTCTATTTTTAATTTGATGGCAATAGTATTGTCTTCTTTTTTGTATTTAACACTGTCGTAAACAATACGGGCATCGCGATAACCAACCGATTTGTACTTGTTAACAATGTTTACTAAATCTTCGTTGTATTCCTGTTGAATAAATTTAGATGATTTCCAAAAACGAAAAAAAGACTGCTCTTTAGTGTTTTTCATCGCACTCTTTACGTTTTTTTCG
>JAKLGS010000120.1 GCA_022710505.1 Patescibacteria group bacterium | reverse complement strand
TCTTGTTAATTCGATTTCTTTTAATACAGTTTCTTTTTTAATTTCGGGATTTTGGCAATCTCCAAATGGCCAAAATGGTTCGTTTTCTACTTGCCAAATTTTAATGGCTTTAAAACCACTCAGTTCGTTGACGGTTTGTTTAATATATTCTAACAATTCCTGCTCTTTTAGATTTTCTCCCGGAAGTTCATCCCACCATTTGGGTTCAAAACATTCTGGGTATCTTGGTACTTTTCTTCCGATAGAAAGTAGAACATTTACATTTCTTTTTTCAGCTTCTTCAAGTTGCCATTTAATATTTGAATAGTCGTAGGAATCTCTTTCATTTTCTATCTCATCCCAATAAGCAACCAATCTAATATTTTTTATATAAAGCTCATCTAAGGATTTAACGTATACTTCTCTCCAATTTAGTCCCATTTGTTCACAAAATCTGTTAGAAAAAGTTACTCCGTAATTAATATTTTTTTGTACTTTAGGTCTTAGGATAAAAAATAAAATAAATGGGGCGAGTAGTAAAAACAGAAGTATTACTAAGATTATTTTTATAGCTTTTAGCGAGAATAATTTTTTTATAAGCATCCAAGCTTTTTTAAGTTCTGCACTGAAGTATTTTTTTTGTTTTAAAAATTTAAACATATTTATATCACTCATTCATCCAATGAATTATTATTGCAGATTTTTGCATAATAATAAAAGGATTTTCTCGGTTTTCTTTCTAAAGTTTTTCTATCTATTGCGACAAGTCCGAATTTAGGCCAGTAGCCCTCGTGCCACTCAAAGTTGTCTATTAATGACCAATGAAAATATCCCTTAACCTGTGAACCCTTTTGCATAGCTTCGTATGTGGCGGTTAGCATATTTTTTATAAACATTTCTCTAAGTCTGTCTTGAGAATCTGCAAGGCCGTTTTCGGTTATGTAGATAGGAAGATCATATTTTTTAAGATGCAAAAGAACGTTTTTCAAACCATCGGGATTAATCCACCAGTTTAAGTTACTCACCATTCCCTTAGGATGAGTTGCCCTTAAACCTTTAATTTGATTTGTAAAATAGTAATTAAGGCCGACGACATCGAGATTATTTTTAATAAATTTTAAAAAGAAATCACAGTTTAACCAGAAAACTATTTTTGCATACCAGGAATCCCAGAAGTATGGTTTTTGTTCAAATGTTTCATACCAAACGACTTGTTTTACAAGTCCTACGGTATATTTTCCAACCGATTTAATTTTTTTATACGCTTCGTTATGGGCTGACATTAAATTTAGTTGAACTATTAGTGATAAAAACAGATTAGATTTGTTTGGCGGCCATTTACCAACTGTATAGCTCATAAGTGCGTAAACTTGAGGCTCGTTGATTGTAAGGTAAACATCAGCGAGTGCTCCAAATTCTTTAGCACATTCTTTTGCGTAACGGGAAAAGTAGTGAGGGGATTTGATGTTAATCCAACCACCTTTTTTATAAAACCAAAGAGGATTTGTGAAGTGATGTAGTGTTACAAAAGTTTTTAAACCTCGGTCTTTGGCTGCTGATAATACCTTTTTGTAATGAGCAATTTCTCGGTAATCAAACTTGCCTTCTGAAGGCTCAATTCTGGCCCACTCTACTGATATTCTTACCGCGTTATTGTTTAATTGTTTACTAAGATCAAGATCTTCTTCGTAGCGGTTATAAGAGTCGCAAGCTAAGCCAGATGATTCGAGAGGATATTTTTGACCACGTTTTTTATTATTTTCCCACCACCACCAATCGGTGTTTGAGTTATTACCTTCGATTTGATAGGCAGCGGTAGCAGTACCCCATATGA
>JAKLGS010000012.1 GCA_022710505.1 Patescibacteria group bacterium | reverse complement strand
CCAACACCTTTGAAGAAATGTCTTTGACACCTGCCATTTCCATAACTATTCTGACTGAACCACCGGCTATAACTCCCGTACCTTCGGGGGCGGGTTTGAGAAGGACTTTGGAAGCACCAACTTTAGCCGTAACCTCGTGAGCGATGGTCTTCCCTGATATTTTTACATCATACATCTTCTTTTTAGCTGAATTTATAGCCTTTCTAATTGCGTCAGCTACGTTTTGGGCTTTGCCGAAACCATAACCAACCTTACCATTTTTATTACCTACTACCACAAGAACAGAAAAACCAATGGCGCTGCCACCTTTGATTTTCTTTGAGACTCTTTTGATCTCAATTATTTTTTCCTCAAATTCACTTATTTTCGCAGTGTTTGAATATTGTTCTTTATTTCTTTCTTCCTTTTTCATAATTTCAAACCTCCCTCTCTTGCTCCTTCAGCAACTGCTTTTACTCTTCCGTGATATCTATAACCACCTCTATCAAAAACTACACTTTTTATACCCTTTTCCAAAGCAAGTTTTGATATCTCTTTACCTACTTCAAACGATTTCTGTGTTTTTGTGGTACCTTTTGCGCTTTTTAATTTTTTAGATGAAAACTCTACGATAGTACCAGATTTTTCGTCATCTATAATTTGAGCGTAGATATCTTTGTTAGACCTAAATACGGACAATCTCGGTGTTTCAAAAGTACCGTAAATCTTATTTCTAATTGATAGTCTTCTTTTTTCTCTATTTGTTTTTCTTGATTTTACGTGATACATGTTTATGCAGCTCCTCCTGAACCAACCTTACCTGCTTTTCCTGGTTTTCTTCTAATAACCTCATCAGCATATTTAATTCCCTTGCCTTTATAAGGTTCTGGTTTTCTTACTTTTCTTATCTTTGCAGCTGTTAAACCAACTAAATGTTTATCAAAGCCAGAGACAGTGATGTGAGTATTATCCTCAACTTTCAACTCAACACCTTCTGGGGATTTAAAATCCACAGGATGAGAATATCCAACTGTTAGTGATATCTCTCTAGGGGATACAGACTTCACTCTGTAACCTACACCAACTAACTCCAATTTTTTCTCATAACCCTCGGTTACACCCTTTACCATATTTGAAATCATAGCTCGGGTAGTACCCCACAAAGCCGGGGATTCTTTACTTTTACCTATCATCTCAACATTAATTTTATCTTCTTCTTTTTTGACAACTACATCATCGGAAAATTTAAAACTCAAGTTACCTTTTAATCCTTTAACAATAACTTCGTTTCCCGCTATTTCTACGGTAACTCCCTGCGGTATTAAAATAGGTGCTTTTCCAATTCTGCTCATTTTTTAATAAACCTCACAAATAACTTCTCCGCCTAATTTTTTCTTTCTTGCTTCCTGGGCGTCCATAATTCCCCTGGATGTAGATAATATCATTACTCCCAAACCTTGAAGAACAGGCTTTACTTCCTTGTAGCCAATGTAAGCTCTTCTCCCGGGTTTAGAAACCCTCTTAGCTTCTGATAATTTTATTACGTTACCATCTTTTGCTAAAGTTATTTTCAACATTTTTGCTGAGCTGTTTTCTTTCTTAAAGGTTTTTACTTCTTCCACAAAACCCCTATCCTTTAAAACCTTAGCAACGGACTCACATTCAGATGTAAAAGGAATCTCCAGAGAGTCTCTTCCACCCATCGAGGCGTTTTTTATTGAACTAACCATGTTTGATAATCTATCTAAACTCATTTTACCAACTTGCCTTTCTTACTCCGGGAAGCTCTCCTTTATGAGCCATCTCCCTAAAACATTTTCTACAAACTTTAAATCTTCTCATATAACCTCTTGGGTTTCCGCATATAGAACATCTGTGATATTCCCTTGACGAGAATTTTTGTTTTCTACTATGTTTTTGTTTTAAAGCTTCTTTAGCCATTTTATTTACTTTCTACATTAGCCGATTCCGAAAAGGGAAAACTTAGCTTCTTAAGTAGATACCTATTCTGATCGATATTCTTTCCATTAAAAACTACGGTCACTTGTAGACTTCTAATACCTTTAGTTGTATTCGGATTTACTTCAGGAAATATAACATGTTCTCTAATACCTACCGAGTAATTTCCATTCTCATCAAACGAGTCGGGACTAAAACCTCTGAAATCCCTTATTCTTGGGAAAGCGATATTGATTAACTTATCCAAAAACGCCCACATTCTATCACCTCTTAAGGTAACAGTATACCCTACAATATCATTTTGTTTAATTTTAAAACCTGCTTCTGATTTTCTTGCTTTTCTCTCAAATACTTTTTGTCCTGCTATATCAGACAATTCTGAAGCAAAGAAATCTGCAGCCTCTCTATTTTCTCTGAAAGGACCTATTCCTGCATTTACGCTAATCTTCTTAATAGAAGGAACTTCCATCACATTGCCTAATTTAAATTCTTTAAGCATATCTTTGGCTATTTCTTTGTTGTATTTTTCTTTTAATCTATTCATATCTTTTTATCTAATATTTCACCGGTTTCTTTAGATACTCTATATTTTTTGCCGTCAACTAATTTATATCCAATCTTCACAACTTTTTTCGAAGAATCATCATAATACATTACGTTAGAAACATCTACAGGTTTTTCGATACTGATAATCCCACCCTCTTTTGAAATTACACCCGGTTTAACATGCTTTTTTACTACATTAACACCTTCAACTACAATTTTATTTTTATCTTTTAAAACTTTCAGGATTTTGGATACCTTTCCCTTATCTTTTCCTGAAATAACTTTTACTTTATCGTCTTTTTTTAATCTCATATTATAAAACCTCCTTAGCTAAAGAGACTATCTTTGAATAACCTCTATCCCTTATCTCTCTTGCCACGGGACCAAAAACTCTTGTGCCTATCATATTTTTATCTTTATCTACTACAATAGCCGCGTTATCATCGAATCTTATATAGCTACCATCTTTTCTTCTGACTTCTTTTTTAGTTCTGATTACAATGGCTTTTGCCATACTATGATCTTTTAGAGTACCTGTAGAGGAAGCGCCTTTTACTACAACAGTGACGTAATCTCCCAATCTGGCAGATCGTTTATTTGATCCGGGTATGCCAACAATTTTAAGCATTATCGCTCCTGAATTGTCAGCTGGTTTTAAATATGATCCAATAGGTAACATTTTATTTTTGCTCCTCTTTAGAAATTTTACTTAAAACTTTAAACGCCACATCCTTACTAAATGGCTTGCATTCCTCAATTATTACCTCATCGTTAACCATTACTCCGATATCATCTCTGGCTTTAAGTTTAGTAGTATTTTTTATACTCTTGTTGTACTTAGGATGTTTTTTAGGAGATTCCACAGCTACAACAACTGTTTTCTGCATTTTATTAGATATAACTTTTCCTTTAAATGTTTTAACGCTCATTTTTGTACCTCTTTTAATTTTTCATTTATTATTGTTTGAATTCTTGCGATATCTTTTCTAAATTGAGAAGCTTTTTTAATATTTTTTTCCTTCTTTTGCATAACATCAGATATTGTTTTATGAAAGTCCTTTTTAACTTTTAAGAGCTCCTTTTTTAGATCATCTAATTCTTTTTTTCTAAATTCTTTTATGTCTATCATTGGCCATCCCTTCTTACAAACTTTGTTTTTATCGGCAACTTTGATGCTGCCTTATAAAAAGCTTTTTTAGCTACATCCTCTGTTACACCTGCCATCTCAAATATAACTTTTCCAGGCTTAACCATTGCAGCATAATGGTCAGTGTTGGATTTACCGCTTCCCATTCTTGTTTCATTTGCCTTTTTTGCAACTGGTTTATCAGGAAACGCTCTAATCCAAAGCTTTCCACCCCTTTTGGTTTCGTGTGTAATAGCTTTTCTTGCTGATTCCAGCTGCCTGTAAGATAACAAGCATCTATCTACAACCTTCAGACCATAATCTCCAAAGGATATAGACGATCCTCTGACAGAAATACCCTTATTAGTACCTCTTTGCTGTCTTCTGAATTTTACTTTTCTTGGCATCATCAACATATTATTTCTCCTATTTAAGCTCTATCTCTCCTTTGTATATCCAAACTTTTATTCCTATGGTTCCAAAAAGCATTTGACAATGTATTTGAGCATAATCAATATCAGCTCTTAAAGTTTGAGCCGGAACCGAACCTAATTTATAAGTCTCTGATCTTGAGATGGTGTTACTACCGCTTAAAACTCCTGCTAATTTTATTTTTATACCTTTTGCACCTTTATCAATTGCTGAACTTAATGCAAAATTAACAACTCTCCTGTAAGGAACTCTTCTTTTTAACTGCCTACAGATGTAATCTCCAACCAACTGGGCCTCGATTTCAGAAGATTTAACACCTTCAGCGGTAATCTTTACCTTACCTTTGGTTATCTTCTTAATCTCCTTTTCAATCTCCTCAACACCGGTACCACCTCTTCCAATAACCACACCGGGTTTTGACACTTTTATCAAAATACTAACTTCGTTTTCAGTTCTTTCTATCTCAACATTTTTCAAACCTGCTGTACTTAACTTCTCATTTAGAAAATCTCTGATTTTTTTATCTTCAATCAATAAATTGGCATAATCCCTCTTAGATGTGTACCATCTTGATGACCAGTTTTTTGATATTCCTACTCTGTATCCAACAGGATTTATTTTCTGACCCATTATTTTTGATCCCTTTCATCTAAACTTACATAAATATGACTATATCTTTTTAAAATAGGGTCAACTCTTCCTTTTGCACCAGGACTCATTCTCTTTAAAGAAGGCCCTCCGCTTACCCATATTCGGTTAATAAATAGTTTATCTTTGTTCATTTTACTATTATTTACGGCATTAGCCTCGGCAGATTTTACCACTTTTAAAACAATTTTTGCAGACTTACTTCTGTCAAAAGATAAAATCTTTTTTGCTTCAAAAACACCTCTACCTCTAACTAAATCTAGTACAATAGCTACCTTCTTAGGCGATACTCTTGCTCCCATGTGTTTTGCTGTTATCTTCACATCGTACATATTATTCAGCAATTCCTTTCTTTGATGAGTGTGCTCTAAAGGTTCTCGTAGGAGCAAATTCACCAAGCTTGTGACCAACCATTGATTCAGTGACAAAGAAAGAGATATGTTTCTTACCGTTATGAACTTCAAAAGTTAAACCAACCATATTAGGAACTATGGTTGAATTTCTAGCCCATGTTTTTATTGGTTTTTTATCACCTGATAAAGCCTTTTCGACTTTTTTCATTAATTTTTCGTCTGTATAAATTCCTTTTTTTAGTGATCTAGACATATTTATTTCTTTTTGCCCTTTCTTCTACTAACTATAGTGTAATCAGTTCTAACTCTTTTTCTAGTCTTAACTCCCTTTGTTTTCCATCCCCAAGGTGACAGCGGTGCTACTATACCAATACCTGAAGTACTATATTTTCCTGCATGAGGATGATCTCGATGCGGGTCACCCATAACAATTCCTCTTACGTGAGGTCTTCTTCCTAAATATCTCATTCTACCAGCTTTGCCTAAATCAACATTTCTTTTATCTATGTTACCAATAACTCCTATAGTAGCAGTACAAACATCAGGAATTCTCTTAACCTCACCGCTGGGAAGTTTTACATTAACATAATTGCCTTCTTTTGCAATAATCTGAGCCTGATTTCCAGCTGATCTGCACAAGACTGCACCAGCGCCCGGATTAATCTCTATATTATGAATTGAAGTTCCTAAAGGTATTTTGGACAAAGGAACGTTGTTACCTAAAGAAATTTCTGCATTTTCTCCTGATATTATTGTAGATCCGACCTCCAAACCTTCGGGAGCGACGATGTATCTTTTTTCCCCGTCAGCATAAGCTAACAAAGCTATGTTGGGTCCTCTATTAGGATCATCCTGAATACTTATAACTTTTGCAGGAATATTAAATTTATCTCTTTTAAAATCAACAAATCTGTAGAGTTTTTTGGCTCCTCTTTGTTTATGTCTGCTTGTTACCTTACCTCTGGATCTACCTGAATTGGATGATCTTCCTTTTGTAAGTGACTTTTCAGGACGTACTTTATCTACACCTTTTACCAAGGTTTTTCTGGTTCTTAATCCTTCACTTGTTGGTTTATATGACTTTATCATTTAATTTATTTATCCTTAGGAAATAAATCTATACTTTGTCCTTCTTTTAATTTTACAACTGCCTTTTTCCACTTAGCAGGCGTTGTAAATAATCTGGTTCTTCCTATTCTTGAGGATTTACCAGGTAATATCGCAGTCTTAACTTCTGTAACATCAACTCCGTACAAATCTTTTATCTCACTTCTTATAGCACCCTTTGTGGCCTTTACAGAAACTTCAAACACATATCTTCCAAAAGAAGAGTGATCATATGATTTTTCAGTAATTATTGGTTTTATTATTGATTTACTTAATCTCATTTAGAAAACCTCTCTTGAAAATCTAAAACTGCATTTTTCAAAAACACGATATTTTTAGTTCTCATTACATCGTAAGCACCTAAACTTTTAACATTTACTAAATTTACTTCAGGGATATTTCTTGCACTCCTTATCATATTTTCGTTTTCACCTAACCAAACTAAAGAAAGACTACCTGACACTTTTATCTTTTTTAAAGATTGTGAAAACTCTTTAGTATTTGGTTTTTTAATATCTACTCCGTCAATAATGATTACTTTTCCTTCTTTCATTCTTGTAGAAAGAGCTGAACTTAAAGCAACACCTTTCATTTTTTTGCTTAGTTGAGATTTGTATGATTTTGGCTTAGGACCATGTGCTACTCCACCACCTACCCAAATAGGACTTCTAATAGAACCTTGTCTTGATCTTCCCGAACCTTTTTGAGCTCTTGGTTTTAAACCTCCGCCTGAAACTTCTGCTCTGGTTTTTGTAGAAGAAGTACCTTGTCTCTGGTTATTTTGATATACCCTAATATATTGAGCTAAAACTGTCGGATTATAATCTGACCCAAAAATCTCATCCCTGAGATCTATTTGCTCTAGCTTTTCACCTTTTAAATTAATAACATCTACTTTCATATTTTAAAAATTATTTCTTACTTTCTACAAATTTAATTTCAATTTTAGAATTTCTGGGACCTGGAACCGGCCCTGAAACCATTACCTGTTTTAATTCAGGCATTACTTTTACCAGTTTTAAACCTTTTATTGTTATCCTCTGATTACCGGCTCTTCCGGCCATTTTCTTGCCTTTTAAAACTCTTCCGGGTGTTTGAGACCCGATTGAACCAGGCGACCTTCCTTTAATACCTTGACCTCTTGTAGCGGGCCCGCCGTGAAAACCCCATTTTTTCATAACTCCTGCGAAACCTTTACCTTTTGATTTACCAACCACAACAATATCTTTATTTTCAAAGTCTACACTGACATCCGACTCACAGGAAATAATAGTTACAGGAACAACTACTCCATTATCTCCGAATAGTTGAGTCATATTTAATTTTTTTCCAATTATTTTTTCCATTTTTTGTATCAAAATTAAAAAAAATTTAGCGCCCGAAGGGCGCTATTCGCAGTTACCCTTTTTAAAAAAACCGTTTTTTATGTTCTTTTATTTATCATTAATTTTAAACTAACTGACCAATATATCAAAAACAAGATAGGATACTACATCTTAATCGAAATGCCAACCCCTGCAGGTAAACTTAGTTTTGACAAAGTCTCAACAGTGGAGGGAGTCGGGTTAAGAACATCTATAACTCTTTTATGAGTTCTAAGTTCAAATTGCTCTCTAGATCTTTTATCAATGTGAGGACCTCTAATTACAGTAAATTTTTCAATTTTAGTAGGCAAAGGTACAGGACCTACGATTTGTGCGCCGGTTCTAATTGCTGTATCAACAATCTTTGAACAGCTCAAGTCTATGATCCTACTGTCGTAAGATTTTAGTTTTATTCTTATCTTTGTATCTTTTTGTGTTTTACCTTTTGCCATCTTAGATAAAGGGGGCCCTGCCTACGGCAGGGCCCTCTAAAAGAAATTATCTTTATGCGATAACTTTACTTACTACTCCGTGACCTACGGTGCTACCACCTTCTCTGATAGCAAATCTCATTCCTTCTTCCAATGCTACGGGAGTAATTAACTTAACTGTCATTTTTACATGATCTCCTGGAAGTACCATCTCGACTCCTTCAGGAAGTTTTGTTTCTCCTGTAACGTCAGTAGTTCTAACATAAAATTGTGGTCTGTATCCTGAAAAGAATGGTTTATGTCTACCACCTTCTTCTTTGGACAAAACGTAAACCTCTGCATCAAATTCTGTATGAGGTTTGACTGACCCTGGTTTAGCAAGAACCTGACCTCTTTCAACGTCGGTTCTTTCAATTCCTCTTACCAAAACTCCAACGTTATCTCCAGCCTGACCTTCTTTCATTGATTTTTTGAACATTTCAATTCCGGTTACAATGGTCTTTTTGGTATCTCTTATTCCGACTATCTCTATTTCCTCGTTTAGCTCTACTTTTCCTCTTTCAATTCTTCCTGTAACAACTGTTCCTCTTCCCGAAATTGTGAAAACATCTTCTACAGGCATCAAGAATGGTTTATCTAATTCTCTTGAAGGAGTAGGAATGAATTCATCAACAGCTGCCATTAATTCTTCAATTTTCTTAACGTATTCGGGATCTCCTTCCAAAGCTTTTAACGCGGATCCTTTTATTATAGGAGTGGTATCTCCTGGGAATCCGTATTTATTTAATAATTCTCTAATTTCAAGCTCAACTAAGTCCAAAATTTCTTTATCCTGGACCATATCACATTTGTTCATAAAAACTACCATTGCAGGAACGTTAACCTGTCTGGCCAACAAAATATGCTCTCTTGTTTGAGGCATAGGTCCATCAGGAGCTGAAACTACAAGAATTGCACCATCCATTTGCGCAGCTCCTGTAATCATGTTCTTGATGTAGTCTTTGTGACCTGGAGCATCTATATGTGCGTAGTGTCTCTTTTCGGTCTCATACTCTACGTGAGTGATGTTAATTGTTATACCTCTTTCTTTTTCTTCAGGGGCATTGTCAATTGTGTTAAATTCCCTGTAAGAAGCTAAACCTTTATCGGCAAGTACTTTTGTAATAGCCGATGTTAAGGTTGTCTTACCATGGTCAACGTGACCTATGGTACCGATATTTAAATGTTCTTTATTTCTTACGAAATCAGTCATTTTAAATTTCCTTTCGATAAATAAATTACTTTTTATTTTTAGATCACATTATTCTGTACGCTTGCGAATGTTCTTCTCACTATAAAGAACCCTCGCTTTCGTCCGGAACAACGTCATCTAAAGCTCAAAACAATTACATAAGCAAGTGATAGTTAATCAAATTAAATCAAAAAAATCAATACTTTTAGCGCTGTTACAAAAAATCAGTGCCTAATACTATCCTTTGCCAAGGTCTGCGCTATGTTTGACGGAACCTCTTCATAGTGGCTGGGCTCCATAACAAAAGACGCTCTACCCTGAGTCATACCTCTTAATTCTGTTGCGTATCCAAACATCTCGGCTAAAGGTACTTTTCCTAAAATTATTCTTGCATTACCTTTTTGTTCAGTGCTTTCAATTTTACCTCTTTTAGAAGATAAGTTTCCGATAACATCGCCCATAAACTCTTCCGGAGTGATAACTTCAACCTTCATGATAGGTTCTAATAAAAATGTGTCCGCAGCTGTTTGAGCAGCTCTCATAGCTTCTATTGCGGCCATCTTGAATGCCATTTCCGAAGAGTCTACTTCATGAAAAGATCCATCAAAAAGTGTAACCTGAAAATCGACCAAAGGATAACCTGCAATAACTCCGCTTTCAGCTGCTTCCTTGATACCTTTTTCAACAGCCGGAATATATTCCCTAGGAATTGAACCTCCGACAATTTTATCTACAAACTTCAAGCCCTCACCCCTTTCCAAAGGTTCTACTTTTAGGTATACATGGCCGTACTGACCTCTACCACCTGATTGCCTAATATACTTACCTTCCTGCTCAACAACTTTTCTAATAGTCTCTCTGTACGCAACTTGGGGTTTTCCTGTGTTGATTTCGAGATTAAATTCTCTTCTCATTCTATCGACAATAATATCTAAGTGAAGCTCGCCCATTCCGTACAGTAGAGTCTGTCCGGTTTCAATATTTGTTTTAATTTGTAAAGTAGGATCCTCCTCAAGGAATTTCTTAATTACTTGAGACATCTTATCTCTATCTGCTTTGGTTTTAGGTTCAATAACTATTCCGATAACCGGCTCTGCGAAACTAATCTTATCTAATAAAATTTTATGTTCTTCGTTGCAGAGTGTGTCACCTGTGGTAGCTTCAAGACCAACTCCGGCTGCAATCTCACCTGCCAAAACTTCTTTTATTTCTTCTCTGTGATTTGCGTGCATTAATAAAATTCTTCCAAGTCTTTCCTTTTTACCTGTTGTTGAATTGTAAACATAAGAACCGGCGGTTATTTTTCCTGAATACACTCTAATATAAGTTAACCTACCAACGTAAGGGTCTGTTTGGATCTTGAATGCCAGTGCTGCCAAAGGTCCGTCAATATCTGAACTAAGGGAGACTTCCTCACCTGTATTTGAATTTATCCCTTTTATATCAGGGGTATCTTTAGGTGAGGGAAGATATTCAATAACACCATCCAGAACTTTTTGAACTCCTTTGTTTGATAGAGAAGCACCACAAAAGATCGGGTACAATTCCGCTTTAACTGTCATTTTTCTAATAGCTTTTTTAATTTCTTCAATAGTGAGCTCCCCGCCGTTCAAATATTTTTCAATTAAGGAATCATCTGATTCAGCAACTCTTTCAACTAAAATAGATCTGTATTTTTTAGCATCTTCTAAGTAATCTTGGGGAATATCAAACTCTTCTACCTTCTCACCTCCGGATCCTTCGAATTTGTAGGCTTTCATCTCAATTAAATCTATAACAGCTTCAAAACCGTTTTCTATTCCGATTGGAATTTGAACAGCAACTCCTTTTTTGGTTAATTTTTCTGCAACGGAGTTTACGGACATAAAAAAGTCACCACCAACTTTATCTAATTTATTTACAAAAAATAACAAGGGGACATCATATTTTTGAGCTTGTCTAAAAACAGTTTCAGATTGTGGCTCAACTCCCTGAGAACCATCTAAAACAATAACTCCACCATCCAGAACTCTAAGTGATCTTTCAACTTCTGCGGTAAAATCAACGTGGCCTGGGGTGTCAATGATATTTATTCTATGATCTTTCCAGAAACAAGTTGTTGCAGCTGATTGAATAGTAATTCCTCTTTCTTTTTCCTGGGCCATCCAGTCCATTTGAGTATTACCCTCATCAATATCACCAATCTTATGAGATTTTCCAGTATAATAAAGGATTCTTTCGGTAGTGGTGGTTTTTCCGGCATCAATATGGGCAATAATTCCAATATTTCTAATTTTCTCTAAAGGATATTTTTTATCAGCAGTGTCAGACATATTTAAAACCTTGCAAAATGTGCGAAGGCTCTGTTTGCATCCGCCATTCTATGAACATCATCCCTCTTTTTAATAGCATCACCAATGTTTTGATAGGAATCGTTCAAAATTTCATATAATTTTTCTACCATTGGTTTTCCTTTTTTTGATTTTGCGGCATCGACTATCCATCTTATTGCCAAAGCTTCTGCTCTATCATGCTTTAATGGCATAGGAACCTGATAGGTTGCTCCACCAACTCTCTTTGATCTAACTTCCTGTTGTGGCATAACATTTTTAACGGCCTGTTCAAATATTCTTAAGCCTTCTTTTTCATCCTGATTTAATTTTTGAATAGACCCGTAAACGATACTTTTTGCTACACTCTTTTTACCTCTTTCCATAACAGTATTTATTGTTCTGGCAACAACTTTAGATTTATAAATTGAATCGGGCATTAACGCCCTTTTTTTGGCTCTTTTACCTCTCATGCTTTTTTCTCCTTAACTTTCCTTGTTCCATAAATTGATCTTGATGTTTTTCTTTTTTCAACTCCTGCAAGGTCAGCAGTCCCTCTAACAATCTCATACTTTATACCGGGAAGATCCTGAACCTTCCCACCCTTAACAACTACAACAGAGTGTTCCTGAAGATTGTGACCTTCTCCCGGAATATAAGCCGTTACTTCTCTTTTATTTGAAAGCCTGACTCTTGCCACTTTTCTCAAAGCAGAATTTGGTTTCTTAGGTGTCTGTGTTCTAACCAATAAAACAACTCCTCTTTTTAAAGGACTGTTTCTCTTTGAAATAGTTTTTCTTTTAGTATTAAAAACTTCTTTCAAAGCCGGCGTACTTGCCTTCTTTACTTTTTTCTTTCTACTTTTTCTTAATAATTGGTTTATAGTTGGCATTTTTAATTTACCCTTGCTCTCTCTCCGGTAGGAATTAACCTTCCAATGATGACATTTTCTTTCAAGCCCATCAAGTAGTCAACCTTACCAGAGCAAGCGGCTTCGGTCAATACAGTGCTTGTGTGTATAAAAGACGCTGCTGACATCCAGCTATCTGTATGTAAAGCAGCTTTAGTAATACCTAACATCACTAATTTACCTGTAGCCGGGGTACCTCCGCTGGCAACAACTCTTTCTGTCTCCTCATCAAATCTTGCTCTTGTGGTAAGCTCACCAACCATAAATTCTGTGTCACCTGCGTCTTCAATTTTTACATGGTTAAACATTTGTTTAACAATAACTTCTAGGTGTTTGTCATTGATAGTAACTCCTTGAGAAGCGTAAACTCCTTGAACTTCTTCGATGACATATCTTTTTGTCTCATCAACTCCGACTGTTCTATAAAGGTCACTTAAGTTCAAGTTACCACTAGTTAATTTTTGACCCCTTCCAACTGTATCTCCATCTTTTATTAAAATTTCTTCAATAGGGTCAATGTTATATTCAACAACCTGATCTCCAGGATCCGAAGGTATTACCACTATTTTTCTTTCGTCACCATTTTTTTCAATTCTTGCTGTACCCGAAATCTCACTCATAACTGATAAAAATTTAGGAGCTCTTGCCTCGACTAACTCCTCAACTCTTGGTAAACCTTGAGTAATATCTTTTCCGACAATACCGCCGGAGTGGAATGTCTTCATGGTAAGCTGTGTTCCAGGCTCTCCGATTGATTGAGCAGCTGCAACTCCAACAGCGGTTCCTACTCTAACCATTTTTCCTGTCATCAAATCAGAACCGTAACAAGTGGCGCAAATTCCTCTTCTGGTTTCACAGTGCATAGGTGATCTGATTATTATTTTCTCAGCTCCTGCTTTCTCAATTTCCGCTACATCTTTATCTGTTAAGAAAGTACCGGCTTTAACTATTATTTTATTTCCTACCTTAACATCTTTAGCTAACACTCTTCCTACAACTCTATCTCCGAACGTCTGAAGAAGTGTTCCCTTTCCAACGATCATTTCTCTACCTTCAGTGGTTCCACAGTCTTCTTCTCTTACTATGACGTCCTGGCTAACATCCACTAATCTTCTTGTTAAATAACCTGCGTCAGCTGTTTTTAAACCCTTATCAACTAATCCTTTTCTAGCACCTCTTGAACCTACAAAATACTCTAAAGCTGACAAACCAAGTTTAAAGTTTCCAAATATTGGAATTTCGACAATTTTACCTGTAGGATCGTTAATTAATCCTTTCATACCGGCCAATTGCTTAACCTGGTCTCTCGAAGCTTTAGTAGATCCCGATTTAACTAAAATCTTAACAGGGTTGTCTTCTTTCAAGTTATCCCAAACAACATTATCAAGATCAGCAATTATTTTATTCCATAGATCTTCCTTTTGTTTTCTTACTTCAGATTTTGTTATAAGACCTCTTGCAAAATAACCGTCTACACCCATAACTAATTTCTTACCTTCGTCAATCATCTTCACTCTTTCGGCGGGGATATCAATATCAGACAATGAAACTGACTGACCGCAGATAGTACCGTATTTTAATCCGATATTTTTAATGTCATCTATTAGTTTAACTGCGACTTCATTAGGCTCTTCCTTCAAAACTTTAGTCAGCAAATTTGTCACTCTCTTCTTGTCCATCGGTTCGTTTATGTAGTCAAAACCCTCAGGTAAACATTTGTTAAAAATAATTCTTCCAATAGTTGTTTCTTTAATCTCATTACCGACTCTTACTTTTGTTAACTGTCTTAAATCAACTTCTTTTTTAACTTCCATTGCATACATTAACTCGGTCTCTCCGAAAAACACCTTATTTAACACTGGAAGCTTCTCATCAATGGATGTTATGTAGTAAACACCAAATAACATGATGTTAGAAGGAATTGATATTGGTGATCCACTTGAAGGATTTAAAAGATTATTAGTTGAAATTAAGATGTTCTTTGCTTCGTCGATAGCTTTATCAGTCAAAGGAACGTGAACAGCCATTTGGTCTCCGTCAAAGTCTGCATTGTAACCCTTACAAACACAAAGGTGTAATTTTATTGCGTTACCTTCTACTAATTTTGGATAAAATGCCTGAATACCTAATCTCCAGAGTGTAGGAGCTCTGTTTAAAAATACCGGGTGACCATCTACAACTTCTTCTAAAATATCCCAAACTTCGGGTACTCGGGTGTCTAAGTAGAACTTTGCACTCTTAACATTAGGTGCGTAACTTCTTGCTAATATTTCTCTCAAAACCATTGGTTTAAACAACTCTAAGGCCATCTCTTTTGGAATTCCGCATTCATTTAATTTCAAATCAGGTCCATTGATAATAACCCCTCTACCTGAATAGTCGACTCTTTTTCCAAGTAAATTCAGTCTGAAAATACCTTGTTTACCCTTTATCATATCGGCAAGTGATCTTAACTCCTTACCTCGGGTGTTTGTTCTGGCTTTTTTCTTCCTTTTCGAAGCATCAAATAGAGCATCCACAGATTCCTGCAACATTCTTTTTTCATTTCTTACGATAATCTCAGGAGCACCTAAATCTAAAAGTCTCTTTAATCTGTTATTTCTGTTTATAAGTCTTCTATACAAATCGTTCAGGTCTGATGTAGCAAATCTTCCACCATCAAGCTGGACCATAGGTCTTAAGTCCGGCGGTATGACAGGAATTACTTCCATAATCATTCTTCCCGGAGTAACACCAGATCTTCTAAATCTTTCAACTA
>JAKLGS010000119.1 GCA_022710505.1 Patescibacteria group bacterium | reverse complement strand
TAAAAATAGATGGGCAAAAAGTAGCCGTCTTAGAAGGTCAGAGGGGACAAAACGTTGAGATTGCGGTTTTTAACTCTTTCGTTCCGGATTTTCATATTAAATCCCTTCAGGACAGCATAAAAAAGGCGCATTTGGATATGGTTGCCATTGGTTCACAAATGTACTCATTAGTGGAATGGATAAAGTCAGCACAAGAAGAGTCACTAGATTTTGTATTTATAAATATATCTGAAGATTCTACTGACGTGGGAGCCATATTTGGAGGAGGGATAACTTCTACAAGAAGTTTAAATATCGGATACAATCATTTTATCGAGTCGATAATAAATAAAATGGGTCTTCCAAGAAAAAGCGCAGAATCCGTAGTTAAAATGTACAATGCGGGAAAACTTTCCGAATCTGAAGCATCTGTTATAAAGACTTGTCTAAAGGAAATAATAGACATATGGGTAGATGGATTAAAAATTTTGTTTGAAGACTTTACAGGTGTAAAGACATTTTCATCCAAAATATATGTTTCAGGTTGTGGCGTAGATATTAAAGACGTAATGGAAGCGCTGCAAGAAGCAGATTGGACAAAAACCGTCCCTTTCAAAGACTCCCCTGTTTTTAATAAAGTGTCTTTTATGGAAAACGGTAAAATAATTAACTCCACAGATCAAGAACTTACTACTGATTGGATTTATTTGGCCTCAACGTCAATAATTTATAAAGAAATAATAGGAGGATAAATGATTAAAATCCAACTTCAGCAAACAGATAACTTACTTTCCGTTATAAACAAAATAAAAGAAACGGCAGACCTAAATATAGAGCTGGAAATACCTGAGGAGTCATTGTTATTAGAAAACATCTTAAATTTGAGACTAATTCAACAACAAGCGGATAAAATTGAAAAAAGTGTGACTTTCACAACCAGTGACGAGTACGGAAATGTTTTAATCGACATTCTTTCCGGAAAAGATATAGAGCTTATTCCCGAAGAATTTGCTGATTCTGCTGAATATTTCAACAAAAAAGGTTTCTCATTACCTAAAATTAAAAACCCATTCCGAAATTTTAAACTACCCGGATTTATTAAGATAAAGAGGGGCATAATCCTAATACCATTGATAATCGCCTCAATATTTGGTGCCTTTGTTTATTATGGAAACACGGCTCCAAAAGCTAAAGTGGTAATTACAGTAGGAGCCCAGCCTTACACAAGGAGCATCACAATCAAAGTAAAATCGGATGGGCAAACAAGCAATGAGAACATGATATTAAAAGGCTCAGTACTAACTACAAGCGTTCAGGAGACATCAGAAATTGATACTACAGGGGTTAAGACTGTAGGTGAAAAGGCAGAGGGGGAGATAACCTTGTATAATAAAACTTCCTCAAAAATAGAACTTGAAAAAGGAGACACTGTTAAATACACGGGGAAATCAGAAGATCTTCCTTATACTTTAAAGGACGATGTGGAAATACCTGAAAGTACACCTCAAGACCCGCTGGATCCAGCAAGTCCTATGAACCCTGGAGAAGCTAAGGTTAAAATAGTAGCAAAAGATATTGGCAGTGGTTACAACCTGGACGAAGGTAAATCATTTGAAATCGAAGATTATGAGAAAAGCGAACTAGCTGGTAAAAATAAAGAAAAAATATCGGGGGGAAGCAGTAAGGAAGTTAAGACAGTTACACAGGCTGATATGGATAAGCTGTCAAATCAATTAAAAGAGATCTCCATAAAAAAGGCTGAAGAAAGCATCCGTGGAAAGCTGGGAACCTCACAAAAATTAATAGAGGGTTCCGTTAAAATCTCTGTAAGTTCAGAAAACTTCAGTGCTAAAGTCGATGAAGAAAAAGAAAAATTATCGCTCACACAAGG
>JAKLGS010000118.1 GCA_022710505.1 Patescibacteria group bacterium | reverse complement strand
CCAAAAAAAGTGACTTAATTATTGATAAAATATCTTTCCAAAAAACAACAATAAGAGCGAATAATGTTCCGAGGTGAAGCGTGGTATCAAAGGACAACGAGTGCTCCGCCCATCCTAAGATTTCCGGAAAAATTATCAAATGTGCTGAAGAAGAAACGGGCAAGAATTCTGTCAAGCCTTGAACTATTCCTAAAATGAGAGCTTTAATTAAAGGCATTTTTTAAACCTTTCCGAATATTAATAAATTATCTGAATTTGTATAACCTGCTACTACCTCTGTTTCTACTTCGCTAAAATAATTCTCCAAGCTATCTACAAAAATATTAACTTCCTCCTGAAAAAATTCAGTATATATCCTACTAAACACAACGTGACCTCCAGGTCTGATTAATCTTTTTACAGCAGAAATAAAATTTCCTGTTTTTCCAAGATCAGGGTACTTGTCACCGTTCAATACATCTACTACTACTAAATCCAAGGAACTGGGAGTTATATCATTTTCTTCAGGCTCTACAACTATTCTTAAGGCGTCTTCGTGAATTATTTTATGATTTGAGATCTTATCAACATAAAAATACTCCTTGGCTAACTGAATCATAACCTCATCGTACTCAACGCTGGTAATATTTACATCAGGATAAGCTCTTGATAAAAGATGTGCTAAAGTTCCACCACCTAATCCTAAAATTAAAATATTTTGTATATCAGTAAAACGTTCCTTTATAGAATCTGACATCTGCCCCCAATATAATTTAGGACAAGCTGGAGAATCAGGATTAATGGATTGAATAGTGTTTCCAACCACCATTTTTCTAGTACTGCCTACATCAACAATTCTAATACGTCCGTTTAATTCCGAATCCGTTTCAAAAATAATTTTGGGCATTTTAAGCCCGTCAAAAACACTCATTTAATAAATCGTAACATAATTAAACCTTGGGCAGAATAATTTTAAAATCAAGATAAGGAAATAACGCTTCCGGAATTTCAACCGAACCGTCTTCCTTTTGATGATTTTCCAACAACGCAATAATTGCCCTTCCAAAAGCGACGCCGGTATCGTTTACTGTCCTGGCAAATTTCAAACCGTCTTTATCTTTATATTTAATATTCAACCTTCTCGCTTGATAGTCAGTGGTCATTGTATCGGTACCTACTTCCATATATTCTTTTTCTTTAGGTCTCCACGCTTCTACGTCATATTGAAAATATGAAGCGTTGTAACCACAATCCCCCGTGCATTTGTTGACAACCCTGTAAGGAATCTTTAATTGTTGGAATAACCACTCATTAATCTCTATAAATTCATCAAAAACTGCCCTATCCTGATCTTCGGTACAAACACAATTCATTTCTAATTTATCAAATTGGTGAACTCTTTTTATTCCTCTTACATCCTTACCCCAAGAACCAACCTCACTTCTAAAGCAAGTGGTTTGAGCATAGACCTTAATAGGTAAATCTTCTTTTTTCAAAACCTTATCCATAAAATATGAAAAATTAGAGGGCTCTGCGGAACCGACTAAAAATAAAGAATTATTATCTTCGACGTTTTCATTTTTAATTTCATAAACTTGCGCCCTACCTTCAGGAAAATGAGAGGTACCAAAAAGAGATCTTTCCTTTACGAGAAGTGGCGGAATCATTGGAATAAAATTTCTCTTTTGTAACTCCATTTTTAAAAGATTGGAAATTGCATCCTGGATTAAAACGGCTTCTTTTTTTAAATAACAAAATCTGCTTCCCGAAACTTTTCCGCTTTGCTCTATATCAATAATATCCAAACTCTCCCCCAGCTCCATATGGTCTTTATAAGAAAAAGCGGATTCGGGGGCATATGAAATGTCATCGTACTTTAAAGGTTCTTCAAATTTTATGTATCCCTTA
>JAKLGS010000117.1 GCA_022710505.1 Patescibacteria group bacterium | reverse complement strand
TAATAGGATTTTAACTTTGACTCTTTGGCGGAGCATTGGGGTCTGGAACCTTTCTGTCCTTATAACCCTGTCCCCAAACTCTGTCTTATTCTACCAGTCTTTTGTACCTAAATGAGACAAATGAGACACTATAAAAAAGGGTGTCTCGAAATGGTGATACAGAATGAACTATTTTGTTACTCAACCGAAATGATTAGTTAACCACATCAATTTTCTTGGGGATTAGGTCGATTTTCTTAATATTTGGGATTGATTTTGTTTTCATCATTTTTTCAATCAAATCCCTATATTTCGATAATAAGATATTTGTCCCAGGAGTAAGTTTAATGGCTAATGCCTCGTCAATAGTAAACCAGCCAATTTCCTGACCTTCACCGGGACCAAGAATAAATTTAGGTTCTTCATATTTGTCAACAAAAGCGACATACATCCAAACATCTTCACCTTGTGATCCTTTGGTTTTGGTTATTAATTTAAATTCTTTGAAGTCATAACTAACTTCTTCTTTGACCTCACGAATTAAGCCTTGTTCTGGTGTCTCACCCTCCTCGATTCCCCCGCCAACTAATTGCCAACAATCAGGTGATCGGATAGTAGAAATATTATCCCGGTGAAATAACAGTATTTTATCGGGACTTAGGATTATAATTTTGGCTCCATCTTTTGGATTCATGTTTATTTAGCCAACCATTCAGCAATAGTTTTAACCAAAACATCTTCTTTGCCGTAAAATCCATGATCACATTCCGGCAATACTTCAAAAGTGAATTTATCAAGATGTGACGTCGTGGTTTTTAGCTTTTCCATTATTTCTGGAACTCGCCCATAGCAATATTCATCATTTTCGCCATATAAAACTAAGGTCGATTTATTGATTGATTTAAACTCACGAAATAATTCATTGGTCGATATTTTGAGGTTATTTAATGCTTCATAATAAGGGAAAGTATTGTAATCCCCATCGGGGTTAAGTTGGTCAAAAATAGACTGATATGAATAAAATCCCACCCACTCTTCGGGAGCTAGATCCATCCCCTTTCCATCTTTAATTTTTTGCTGACACTCTTTTAAAACATACTCAAACTTTTCTTTACCCATTTGTGAAAAGGTAAAGCCACTATCATCTCCGCCGCCGATAAAAATATATTTAGACACCGGATTTTCTGGTTTGTAATAGTTATAAACACAAATTTTGTTTGCCCCCGTAGAAGCCCCAATTAAATAGAAAGTTTTGTATCCGAGCGTTATTAGGAACTCTATCGCTCCGTCGATATCAAAAACACACTCTTTAATTAATTCGTAAGCACAGCCGTATTTAAGTCTTTTGGTTTCACCATTAACAGTTTTATTAAGCTTTTTAATAATATGAGCGCCACGATTATTAAAAGGAAAATAAGCAATATTTTTTCCATTTAGATATTTAGCATAGGTAGCTCCAAAACTTGGCGAATAAAAAATCGAACTACTCCCATTTCCGTGAAGCAATATAGCTACTTTGTCAGTTTTCTGATCTGGTTCGTAGAGTAATCCCGGAAGATCCAAACCATCTAATGTGTGGAATTCTAAATGCTTTAGTTGCATAACTGATTATAGCTCACAACTTCTGGTATATAATTACCCTATAAATATGACGGAAATTGAAATTAGAGGCAAACTATCTAAAGAGAAATTTGATGAACTGTCTAAGCTGCTCGAAACTGATGGCAAAGCAGTCGACCATTACCATCGACTATCAATTGACTTATCTCCCGGATTCGACCCGACTACTAAAACTTGGAAAAACAGCAGTGGCACCGATATTCGGCTAAAGAAAAGTGACGATAAAGAAAAGTTATCGGTAAAAATGGGTAGTTTTTATGAAAAAGAAAGAAAAGAGGTTGAAGTCAAACTCCAAGCCGGACAGTTCTTGTCGGCTTTGGATT
>JAKLGS010000116.1 GCA_022710505.1 Patescibacteria group bacterium | reverse complement strand
ATGATTTGGCAATACCAACCTCGTAAGCAACTGCCCCTGCAACTTCAGCGCTGTCACCAGTAATTATTTTTATTCTCACACCTAACTCCTGTGCTTTATTAACAGCACTTCTAGAACTTATTTTTACGGGATCTGAAAAGGAAATTAAACCAACTAATTCTAAATTTGATTCCTCGTCTTCAACATCGTAATCATCTTTACTAAATTCTTTCCTGGCGACAGTAATCACCCTTCGTCCTTTTTTACCTTGATCTAAAATCCATTCTAAAATATTCTTTTCATCTTCATTTGAAATATTTGAAACATATGGAAGTATACTTTCTTGGGCACCTCGAACAATAATATATCTTTTTGACTCAATTTCTACTAAAACACTATTTCTTCTTCGAACAGGGTTAAATGGATTTTCATTTAACCTTTTTACATTTTTCAATTTTGTTAACTCAAAACGTCCTATTTTTTTAAATAATGCCAGATCAAATGAATTGTTTGCAGTTTTCTTTTTCCCAAAAACATCTCCCGCTAATGCAGAGTAGAGAAGTGTTTTATCCGTATCTTCCGAAAATATTTCCGAAACTGAAAGACTATTTTCAGTTAAAGTACCTGTCTTATCACTACATAAAATTTCTATGCTACCCAGATCTTCTATAGCTGATAATCTTTTAGCTACTACTTTCTTTTTAGCTAATTTTAAAGCACCTTGAGTTAATGAAAAAGTGGTAACTAAAGGAAGTGCTTCGGGGATCACTCCTACAGCTAGTGCTATAGAAAAAAGTATGAGTTCAGGTATAGCAATATCTTGACCTTTAATAAAAAGGTGGGCCAAAAAAACTACAACAAGAGTTACAGATGTCAGTATTAAAATGAACTTACTAAATTTATTAATGTGTTTTTCGAAACCACTTGTATCAGATGTCTCAACCGTCAATTTAGTTATTTTCCCAATCTCTGTGTTTTTGCCCGTGAATATGACTATGCCTTTTGAGTTACCTTCTGAGACTGTCGTTCCCATAAATACAATATTGCTAGCTTTATAAATTTGGGTTTCCTTTTCTTTAAGTGGAGTTGAAATTTTCTTAACGGGAACTGACTCACCTGTTAAAGAAGACTCGTCGACATAGAAATTGTCTTCCATAACTAAACGAATATCCGCGGGTACTATGTCACCAACCTCCAAGAGCACCACATCTCCCGGTACTAAATCAGTAGATGAAATATACCGTACTTGATCTGATCTTATAACTCTTACCTGTCTATCAACTAAATTTTTTAAATATGAAAGTGCTTTCTGAGATTTAAATTCTTGATAAAACCCTAAACCTGTATTTATAACCACAAAAAGAAGAATCATTAGTGAATCGAAACGATTATTAAGTAAAAAAGAAATTACAGACGCTGCTATCAACAGGTAAATGAAAGCTGATTTAAATTGCCTTAATAAAATATCAAACCACGTAGATTCGTTAGCTCGAAGAGTGTTAGGACCGTATCTACCTTTTCTAATATTAGCTTTTTGAAATGAGAGGCCTTTTTCAATATCAGTATTAAATTCTTCACATAATGTTTGATTGGTTTTAGTTGTGTATTCAGAAAATTTCATAGGCAGTTAAATAAATTTTACACTTTTAAATTAAACTAATACACACAGTTATTTTTTGAAGGGGATAGGTGGTATTTATAGACTCGAGTAGTTAAGATGCATTGCTTCTTTAGTTCTTTCCAAAGTCTTTTGTGCCAAATTACGAGCAAACACGGTACCTTCATCTAAAATTCCTTTGATATCTTCTTTTTCGTGTTTTTTTCTACTTTCTCTGATAGGCTCTAAAAACTCCTGAATAGATTTTTCCAACTTTTCTTTAACCTCGACGTCACCAACCGTTCCTTTTTTGTATCGATTTTTTAAATCTTCAACCTCTTCTTTATTTATATTAAAAACGTCGTGATAAATAAAAACCGGATTACCTTCAACTGTAC
>JAKLGS010000115.1 GCA_022710505.1 Patescibacteria group bacterium | reverse complement strand
ATTGCTACCAAACTCATACCTTGGTGGTGAGCAGTATAAATTTTTACATTTTCTCCAACTTTCGGTTCGTTTGTAGATCTGTTAAAATCAACAGCTTCGTAAAAACCGTAAGGGCCTAAAACACCATCATCTTCCAATCTATGCAGGTTTCTCTCTGATTCTTCGGGAGCAATCATTAATGATAGGAATGATGAATAAGGAGATACTACCAAATCTCTTGAGTCATATCTTTTAAGTGCTATCTCAGGAACTCCCATCATCTTATATTGATAGTTAGAATCAAAGTCGAATGCATCAAAATTAGATTCTGAGATTCCCCACGGAATACCGTTTTCTTCCGCATATTTTTTTTGAATATAAAATATTTGCTCGGTAGTTTGACTCAAGAAAGTATTTTTCTTTTCATTTAACAAGAGCGCCGGTAGAAGATATTCAAACATAGTCCCACCCCATGACATAAGGTAAAACTTTCCTTTCCTGATTCTTACCGGACGTGATAGATTGAACCAATGCTTAACCTCAACTTGATCTAAAGCTATAGCCACATAACTAGCTATTCTTGCCTCCGACGCTAAGATATCGTAGTAACTAGAATCTCTCTGTCTTGCAGAGACGTTATAACCAATAGAAAACACCGACATGTTTTTATCATAAAGAAATGTAAAATCAGTTTTTTGATAAATTCTTCTTGAAAGTTTTGATAGTTGGAGAAACTTCTTGCTAATTTCAAGGTTAGACTTTTTAAGTGCACTAGACATTGACGAACAAGCTTCCTCAGCTAACATCAGAGCAGCAACAAAATTACCACTATCTGCTGTGGATATATATGGGTTAAGTGGTTCCAATTTTTTCAAGTCATACCAGTTAAACAAATGTCCTCTATATTTTTTTAATCTATAAACAATATTAAGAGTGTTCCATAATCTTGAAACGTAAGTTTCTAAATCTATTATTTTCAAGTCATATGCAGAGATCAGGGATAGTATGTAAAAACCAATATTTGTCGGGGACGTTCTATAAGTAATTTTTTTTGAAGGTGTTAGTTGTATATTGTCAGGCGGGAGATGATTACTTTCTTCATTTACATGCTGTTCAAAAAATGACCAAATCATTTTTGAATAACTAAGCATTTTATCCTTATCTTTGAGCCTGTCTGAAATTTGTATTTGTTTATACGGTTTACTAATTACAAAAACAAATATAGGAGACAAGATCCAAATAAATAAGGTAAAAATATTTAAAACAGTTAGTTTTCCCAAAACAAATAAAGAAAACAGAATAATTAGATTTAAATACACCGCCTTTGAAGTCAGGAAGTATCCAAGGATATTATTTTCACTTTTAACATGCTCTGCCTCACTGTGTGTCATCCATTCAAGTAGATTTCTATGGGTAATGAGCCTTTTTAAAGTTCTAAAAATTGAGAGTATTTTATTTATAGCAGTAACAGATGCCATAATAAAAAATGAGGAAGTAAGTATAATTTTCTGCAACATAAAAGAGAGAGTTAAACGTATTTTTTCTGAAATAGGAAGTTTATGTACCCAATATCTCTTTATAGAAAAAAATTCAAACAATAGATGTCCAAAAAATAAGACAAGGATATAGATATTAATTGCTTCAGAAGATGAAAAAAACCAGTTTATATAAAGTAAAATAATAAATATCGGTACTACCAAACTTCTTCTAAGATTATCTATAATCATCCACAAAGACATCATATCCAAGGGATTTTTTGCTTTCGTACCGTTAGCAAGAGGTATCATAGGGCATAACCACGGTAATAATTGCCAGTCACCTCTTACCCATCTGTTATCTCTATTAACATAGCTTTTATATGAAGTAGGAAAATCTTCTACTAAGCTGGTATCCGACAAAAATCCGGATTTTGCAAAGCAACTTTCTATCAAGTCGTGGCTTAAAAGAGCATTTTCCGGGAATTTTCCTAACAAAGTCTCTTTTACAGCCCTTACATCAAATATGCCCTTACCCATAAAAT
>JAKLGS010000114.1 GCA_022710505.1 Patescibacteria group bacterium | reverse complement strand
CAAAGCTTCATGCCGGAGGTAAGTTCGGTGCCGGTGGTTACAAGGTTTCAAGCGGTCTTCACGGGGTTGGTTCGTCTGTTGTTAATGCACTTTCGGAGTGGTTTAGAGTAATTACCAGAAGAAACGGCAAAACTGTTATCCAAGAATACGAAAAGGGAGGTAAAAAGGTAAGACCGGTAGAAGAAATAAACCTTAAAACACCAACGAAATTGAAAGGCGCGGAGTGGAATGTAGATCTGGAATCTTGGAAATACGGAAATATGACTATAGTTCAGTTTAAACCGGACAGTGAGATTTTTGAGACTACTGATTTTGATTTCAAATTTTTAGCTAATCAGATTAAAGAGTACGCATATCTTACAGCTGGTATAAAATTCGAGGTTTTGGATCATAGAAGTGATCAAAAACACGTTTTTTATTTTGAAGGAGGTATAAAAGCCTATCTAGATTCCTTAAATAAGAATAAAGGAGTTTTAAATCAAAAACCTTTTTATGTAAACAAAGAATACAACGGAGTAAATGTTGAAGTAGCAATGCAATATAACGATACTTTCAGAGAGAGCGTCATTTGTTTCGCTAACCACTTAAAAAACACCGAAGGAGGAACTCATTTAACAGGATTTAGAACTTCTTTAACAAGATGTATAAACGATTACGCCAGAAAAACAGGGTTGTTAAAAGATAAAGATGATAATTTATCTGGAGACGACCTGAGAGAGGGCTTAACGGCGATAATTTCAGTATCTCTGGATTCGGGATCGTTACAGTTTGAAGGACAGACTAAGGCAAAACTTGGTAATACTTCGGCCAGGGTAGCAGTGGAGTATGTTGTAAAAGAAGGTTTAGAACAATTTCTCTCAGAAAATCCTAAGGATGCAAACTCGATTGTAAGTAAAAATATCCTTTCTTATAAAGCGAGAATGGCCGCAAAAGCTGCAAGAGATACTGTTATTAGAAAAACAGCTCTTGAGGGTGGTGGTATATTACCCGGAAAACTCGCCGACTGCTCGGAAAAAGACTCAGATAGAGCTGAAATATTCTTAGTAGAGGGAGATTCCGCAGGCGGTACAGCAAAACAAGGTAGAAACAGAGAAATTCAGGCTATATTGCCCATTTTTGGTAAGATTTTAAATACTGAAAGAGCTCGATTAGATAAAATAGTTGATTCTGACAAGTTTAAGGATATTATTGTGGCTTTAGGATGCGGTATTGGTGACCAATTCGATATATCAAAGCTAAGGTACAAAAAAGTAATTATCATGGCCGATGCTGATACAGATGGAATGCACATTAACTCTCTTTATTTAACCTTTTTTTACAGACATATGACCAAATTAATTGAAAATGAGAACATTTATGTAGCATTTCCCCCTCTTTTCAAAGCAATATGGGGAAAAGATAAGAAATATTTATTTACGGACAAGGACAGAGAAGATTTCTTAAAAACTAGCGAGGGGCAAAAATCCATTGTTCAAAGATTCAAAGGGTTGGGAGAAATGAACCCCGAAGAATTGTGGGAAACTACGATGAATCCCGAGACCAGGAGACTTAAAAAGATAACCGTAAAAGATGCGGAGGCCGCCGATGAGGTATTTACAACCTTGATGGGGGAAGAAGTTGCTCCAAGAAAAAGATTTATCACCACACATGCACACGAAGCCAATATCGATATTACCTAAAGAGGATTAAAATGAACAAAATCGGAGTTACACAAGCTATATACACCTCAGACATGGACTCTTTGGCCTGCAATATAGCCTATACGGAGCTTTTGAACTTAGAGGGGAAAAATGCAACAGCATATGTACCCAAAGACCCCGCCCACACCGTCACTAAAGAAATAAAATCGTGGGACTTTAAATACGAAACAGAACCTTCAAAAGAAAATCTTCAGGACTTGGACTTTGTATTGGTTGACACTACAGATCCGCACACTTTTCCGAAATTCGTAAAAGAAGAAAAAATTATTGAAATATATGACCACCATGTGGGTTACGAAGAC
>JAKLGS010000113.1 GCA_022710505.1 Patescibacteria group bacterium | reverse complement strand
GTTCTCGTTCAGACACTACATAAGATTTATGATGGATTTTTTCTTGAGTTTGACACCTCAGAAGTCTATCTTGCTGAAAACATGAGTTTTAACAAATCAGTTTTCGCACTACACCAAGTGACTTACTGGTGAGCTGTTTTTTTATGATCCATTACGGGCTCATAGGCTGGCTTTTGTTTCCATATTATTTCTTTACAAGTACTGACTCATATTACTTCTTGGGATTAAATCCGGTATTTCTTTTATTGATAGCGCTCTCATGATTTGCTTTGCACCATCTGTTGTATTTGATCTCAAGTAAAACTCCTCCTCATTCTGTGTAATAAGACTCATCTGCATTTTTAGCAGATTTTTGCGTATCTGATTTTCTGATTGAGGTGTGTTTAGTTTTTTCATTTTCAACTGTAAATAATTTAATACAGTAAAAGAGATGTAGCATAAAAGCAGATGTCCTAATATTCTGGCTTTAGTCCAATGAAACATTGGCCGTGTTTCCAGGAATGTTTTAAAACTCCTGAAAGAATGTTCTATTTTGTATAATTGCTTGTAAGCATCTAATATCTGTGCAGTCGTTAATTCCTTGTTATTGGTGGCAACACTCATAAAACCATCAAACTGTTCACTTCGTTTTATTCTGTCTGCATCTAAAACATATTGGCACTGGGTTAGTTTTTTCAAGTAGTGATTTTTTGCTTTCTTTTCCAAGGGCGCAGGTTGACTTAAAAATATTTTTGCCTTTTCGATTTTTTCTTCACGCTCTGCTCTGTCTTTTAAGGCTCTGTTGAGGCTGTATGTTGTAATTAGTTTTCTGCCTTTATATTCGGTGAGGTAATATTGTATTTTTATGGATTCGCCCGACTCATCTTCTATTTCCAAAACATCATATTTTGTTAAATCAAGGATCTCATCCTGTTTGCTCTGAGCTATATTTTTTAACCGTTCTCCAAATATATATTCATAGCCGGCATCTTCTATCTCGATCAAATTATCCGCATTCATCATTCCAGTATCGGCTACACAGATGATTTTATCAATTTGATATTTATTTTTAAGTCGGCTTATCGCATCGGATAATGTATAGCCCTCGTATTGTCTGCCTTGATATACTTCATAGCCGACAGGCTGTTTATTCTGGTCTATCAATAATCCAAAGGTTATTATTGTTTTTCCTATCTTTCCGTCTTTGCCAAATCCTTTTTCCCTGAATCCATCCTCTTTATTACTATCGAAATAAAAGGTGGTTACATCGTAAAATACCACATCTAATTTTTGATTGAACAAATCTCTTCCTTTGTTATAGATCAGATGTTTTATGGACTCTTGTCGATCGCACAGATAATCTAATGTCCGGTATATCTGGTGTAATTCAATTTCTGATAAGCCTATGTAATCACTTTGATTTTTGTAGTTAGACAGTTTGCTTACCGGATCGTGTAGACGTTCGCTGATCAAAAGCGCTACGCTTTCCTTCATGCTAAATCCCAGGTTTTGGTTCCGGCTCATACCATCAAAAAATGTGTCTAAAGAATATGCCTTCAGCAATTGCTTTACAACAAGTGGAAAGCCATAATTGAATCGGCTTAGTTCATGGAGCATTCGATATTCTAACTCTTCTTTGGTCCCTCCGCCAAGCTCATACAAGGTTTGCCCAATTCTCTTTAAGGCTGCTGGGGAATAATCCGAAGATTTGCCCAGGTTATACAAGGTACGATGCCGAATCTTGCCATCCGTATCCCTGAAGCTCTGCACGATGCGTAAGTAGGTTGCATCGCCTTTCTTGTCCTGTCGTAAAAATGCCATAAGCCTGTGTTTTAATCGTTTAAGAATATTCGCACTAAATATAAACCTTAGATATTATTAAAATCACTGCAAATATAATATAGAAAACAGAAAATACAAAATAGTTTTCGCACTACATTTTTTGAATTTTAAAACAACATCCCTTGCTGAATAAGGGTTTCAGAGGGGTATGGGCGGTTCAAGTGTCAAACCCAGGAGGGTTGCCGGGCAAAAAAGATAAACCTGTGTTATATATTTCCAATGACTTTTCATAGTTTCGGTTATACTG
>JAKLGS010000112.1 GCA_022710505.1 Patescibacteria group bacterium | reverse complement strand
TAACCTTTTCCAACCAATATATTTTCCCGGTGCAAACCTATTTGTATACGAAAGGGAACAAATACATTTTAACGGGCGATTATCGCTATATGATTTATCCACAATCTACCTATGGTATTGGTGCTAATAACTATGAAAACGAACAATCTGTTTTAGATTACCAACAATGGCGGTTGTATCAATATGTTGCTCGTCGGGTGAAAAAGCAGTTATACCTCGGTTTAGGATTCCTGTTAGATAATTATCAAAATATTTCAGAGGAATCATTCATTGAGGAAGAAACCGATTATGTAAAATACATGAAGAATGATTTTAGCGACGAATTAGCAATCGGTTTTGCATTTCAAACGATTTATGATTCCAGGGATAATATTACGAATCCATCCAAAGGGGTATTTATGGAATTGGATTATAAATTCAATTCTAAGTTCAATGATAATATGACTAATTATAGTTCTGTTTATTTTGATTTGAGAAATTATAGGTCATTTTCTAAATCAAAGCATCGCGTGTGGGCTAATAAGTTGTTTTGGTGGAATACGTTTGGAGGCAATGCTCATTACCTCGATTTGCCCAGTATTGGTTGGGATCATTATCAAAAAACGGGAAGAGGCTTTACCCGAAACCGGTTTCGCAGTAATGCGTTGATTTATTTGGAATCGGAATACCGAACGGATATTACTAAAGACGGTCTTTTAGGAGCAGTTTTATTTGGTAATATCTCTTCAGTCTCCAAAATAAATACGTACCAATTTGAGAAATTTAATCCTGCGATTGGTATCGGTTTACGAATCAAATGGAGTAAAATAAACAATTCTAATATTTCTCTAGATTTAGGAGTAAGTAAACAAGATGTAACTTTTAGAGTAGGTTTTTACGAGAATTTTTAAGGACATGACTTACATCAACTTTTTTGTGTCTTTTAGTGAATACCTTTGTAGAGATAGATTGTTGAAAAAGTGAAAGAAAAGGCTTAACTTTGAGTAGTCCTTAGGCATATCAGCTAATTCATTTTTTTATGAAAGTAATTGATAGAATACTCCAAACTTCAAAAACATTCCTGGAGGAAACCGGAGAGTTGGCTTATTTTTCCGGTCGTTTTTTTAAAGAAGCGACCAAACGCCCTTTTGAATTTAAAGAATTTCTCCGACAATGTTATAACATGGGCAACAGTTCGCTGTTGTTGGTGGGTGTCACCGGATTTATCATCGGACTGGTTTTTACCTTACAATCCCGACCCACACTTCAAGAGTTTGGAGCAGTATCTTGGATTCCCTCTATGGTAGGGATATCCATTATAAGAGAAATAGGACCAATCATCACCGCTTTAATTTGTGCCGGCAGAATCGGTTCCGGTATCGGGGCAGAGCTCGGCTCCATGCGGGTCACAGAACAAATTGATGCCATGGAAGTATCCGGCACCAATCCGTTTAAGTATTTGGTAGTTACCCGAATTATGGCGACTACCTTGATGTTGCCCATTTTAGTGTTCTTTGGAGATGCAGTTGCCATTTTTGGTTCTTTTTTAGTTGAAAATATCAAAGGGGATGTGTCCTTTTTATTATATTTTAATCAAGTATTTAAACATTTGGAATTTGGCGACATCATTCCGGCAACCCTCAAATCTTTCTTTTTTGGTTTTGCCATAGGACTGGTGGGTTGTTTCAAAGGTTATACCTGTAAAAAAGGAACGGCAGGGGTAGGGTTAGCGGCCAATTCTGCAGTGGTGTACACCTCGATGTTGCTGTTTATCATTGATTTTATTGCTGTTTTTTTAACCGATATTTTTTATGAATTATAGCCATGAATGAAACTTGGGAAAATAGTAAACCGGTAGTAGAAATCACTAATCTGTACAAATCGTATGGAAGCAACAAGGTATTGGATGCTTTTAACCTAAAGTTGTACGAAGGAGAAAACCTCGTGGTGATGGGAAAATCAGGCTCCGGAAAATCGGTGATGATCAAATGCCTGATTGGATTAGAAGAACCGGACAGTGGTTCCATCAGCATCATGGGACAAGCCATCAAGACACTCTCTCGGGAAGAATTAGATGAACTTCGCACCGAAATCGGGTTTTTATTTCAAGGGAGTGCCTTATACGATTCCATGTCGGTTCGAGA
>JAKLGS010000111.1 GCA_022710505.1 Patescibacteria group bacterium | reverse complement strand
TAGCAATGACCGGAAGAATATTATTACGTGAAAATAAGGATGAAAATGATAAATGGGTAAAAATTGTATTTGAAATATCCAAAAATAAGAAAACTATGTATTTAAAGTTTTGTGATATGCGTCAATTTGGTAAAGTTAGGATAATTAACAAAGAAGAACTCAAACTTTTAAAAAATAAATATGGGATAGATGTTTTAAGACAAGAAATCTCTCCTGAAGAATTTTTAAAGTTATTAAAAAGCAAAAAATCTACAATCAAGAACGTACTTTTAGATCAAAAAATAATCTCAGGGCTTGGAAACATTTATGCTACCGACACACTCTTCCTATCGGAAGTAAATCCCAAAACTCCTACCCAAGATTTGACCCTAAAACAGGGTGCAGATATATTAAAAAATTCTCGCTTAATTTTAAAGGAGGGAATTAAACACAGAGGGTCTACTCTGGCAGATAAAATGTATGTAGATATTTTTGGGAACAGTGGAAATCAACAAAACTTTTTTCGAATTTACGGAAAAAATACTTGTCCGGTTTGTAACTCAAAAACCGCATTTGAAAAAATTAACGGAAGGGGAACTTACTACTGCCCTACTTGTCAGCCATTAAAGACGGCAAAAAAATAAATAGAGATGAAAATAAAAAACTTAGCTTTAATAAATTTCAGAAATCATCAAGATCTTAAAATAAATTTTGACGATAATACAACTATGATAACCGGCGATAACGGCTCGGGAAAATCTACCATTTTAGAATCTATTTATATACTTTCTGTAGGTAGACTAAGAACATCAAAATATGATAGAGACCTTATACAATACGATAAGGATTTCTGCACAGTTAGGGCTAATATCCAAACAAAAGAAGACGATTTAGAGATGGAATTACAGATCATAAAAAGTGAAAAATTTGATAATGCTTCAACTAAAAAAGCCAAAATAAATAAAGTTGTAAAAAGCATTCAATACTTCACAGGAGTTTTCAATTCTGTACTCTTCTCCCCCAGCGATATCCAGCTTATAACAGGTTCTCCTTCTGAAAGAAGGAAATACGTCGATAATATTCTTTCTCAGATTGATTTGGAATATAAAAGAAGTTTGAATAATTATTTACAGGCAATTAGACAGAGAAATAAATTATTGGAAAATATAAATAAGGGTTTCGGAGGGCAAAATGAAATTGGTTTTTACACTGATCAAATTTTAAATCATGGCAAAGCTATTCAGGAAAAAAGATTAAAAATGTTTGAAGATATCGGACCAATTGTTTCAAAATACGGCAAAGATCTAAACAATAAAAAAACTGACCTCAAGATAAATTACAGAAAAAATGAGATTAGCGAAGAAAGACTTAATGAATATAAAAGTCGTGAAATAGCCGCTATGACAACATTATTAGGTCCTCACAGAGATGATTTTGAAATACTGTTTGATGGGCACGATATTTCAAATTTTGGTTCCAGAGGAGAACAAAGAAGCTGTGTACTATCACTAAAAATTGCAGAGATGGAATTTATTGAAAAAAAGAAAGGCGATAAACCTGTACTTCTTCTGGATGATATTTTTTCAGAACTTGATGGAAAACACCAGGAAGCCGTAACAAACTGTATAGAAAACAATCAAACAATATTAACAAGCACCTCCACCCCCAACTTTTTACAAGATAGAGAGCTTGAAGTAATTAAGCTATAAAAAGACAACCCCCGATCATTTTTCAAATCACGGGGGTCTGTTCTTGTTAAGGCAGGGTTACAGGAACACCGACAGGGGTTGGGCCGATTATCAGATTGCCGATTTTTACTTTAAAAGTTGTATCAGTTTTGACACATTCTTCTGGAGAGACATCAATACAAGCCTCGTAAATCACTATTGAATGATTGACCACATATTGCACAAGTTCCAAACAGTCCCGCTCAGACATCTCTGAATACACAAGCGATAAACGCAAGGGTTTCAAACATGCCTTGCCAATAACCTTTCCACCTGCCTGTAAAGTTACCCTTCCCTTTAAAAAGTTTTTTTCAAAACCTCTTACTTCTGATAAAGGGATCTCAATACGAACAATAAAAACACGATTTTTCCAACCATACGATACAAAACCATACTCTTCAAAACGTTCTTTATCCATAATCTCCTCTTCTTTCTATCTA
>JAKLGS010000110.1 GCA_022710505.1 Patescibacteria group bacterium | reverse complement strand
ACCCGTCATTACTGAATATGAAAAAGTAAACAATTGAGAGATCAGAAGATTACGCATTTTATATTTTGATCCTAAAACACTCATGATTAAACTGGCAACTAAACTAACGTTAAATCCCGATACTACAACAACATGAATAGTACCTGTTGTTTTTAAGGCTTCTTTAAAAGCAGGTATTTTTTCCAGCTCATCAGCTCCTATTACCATACCTATTAAAAGCTCGCTGTGAGGACTTGGAAGATATTTTCTGGATATGTTAATTGACCTTTCTCTAAATTTTGAGATCTGCTTTCCGGGAAATTTGCTCTTGTCTGAAAATATTGATTCTCTTTTTTCCAAACAAGCATCTTTTACAGAACCCATACAGTTAAAATAGACTCTTAGACAAGCCACAATAATAATTAAAAGTAAGGGGAGGTAATATTTTAAAATCTTAAACATTTGAGATTACTAAAAAGTAATAAGTTCTTTAATGTTTTCAATTGTTGATTTATACAAACCTGACTTGGATTCAAATTCCGCTATATCTTTATATGGTCTGTTAGAAATTATTTTTTCTGCGTAGGCTGGACCAATGCCCGGGAGTGTGTCCAGCTCAGAAGATGTTGCTTTATTTACATTAATTTTCCCGTCATCTTCAAGACCCCCAGAATCCGAAGTATCCCCAGCTCCCCCATCGGATATATCTGTTTCATCAGCAGAATTATCGTCATCACTGTCATTTTTATTGCTGTCATCTTGGTCAAAATCAGTATCAGCAGAGTAATTTTCATTTACTAGTTTTGATATTTTGTACTCCTCGGGAAAATAAAATTCCCACGAGAAAGGGATATAAATTTTTGTAGAGTCCTCTAATTTTTTTGATAAATTTAAATTTCTGGAAACCCACATTGATGATGCATCATCGGAAGCTCCTCCAGCAGTAGCTATCAATTCCCCAACTCTTGTACCTTGCTTTACTTCGTAAACTCCCGGTTTAATGACAGCTCCTGAAACATCTATATATAAATTAGTATCCTCTGATTCTTCATTATCAGAGGATTTATCGGTATTGTCTGCAGATACTTCAACAACAACATTTGACTGTATTCTTTTCTGCAAAGATAAATAAACCACCAATCCGCCTATTACAGATGAAAATAAAAAGCAAATAATTAAATTACTTTTAACAATATTGGAAAAATTTTCAAAATATTTAAGTCCCACCACTGAATATAATCATTATGAAAGGAGTTTGTTTATACACCTCTCTCTATTATTAATAGAGTTTATTACATTTGTTGGTTTCTTAGTCTTTAAATAGATGGATGATTTGATTTATTTTAATTATTTAACGCACTATTACCGCAGTTTTTACGCCTTGATATTGTTAAGGCCTTATTTATTATTATTATTTATTTATAAAATTAAATAGTGAATATTAATACTAATTATATACCGCAAATAAAACGCAATTGATACCTTTTGAAATATTTCCCCACACTCCCATAAAACAAACACAAACCAAATTATTGGGAAATATAAATTATTTTATAGGTATCTTAATCTCTTAAAGATTCCTGAAGTATGCTCTTGAATCTGGAATTTCTTCTCAGATCCCTTAAAAGAGCTACTATTTTTGCCTCGTTTAACATGTAGTAGACTTCTCTTCCCTTTTTGTCGTTTTTCAAAAAACCCAGTGACGCCAAGACTCTCAAATGATGAGAAGCAAGATTTTCCTCAACATTAAGTCTGTCAGCAACATCACTAACGTTTCTCTGCCCGTCGCTTAGGAACTCTAAAATTTGTAACCTATTTTTGTCGGACAGTGCTTTTGAAAGTTTTTCCAACCTCATGGCCCGACTATACAACACTTGTTGTTGTTTTTCAAGTCCTATGTTTTAGCTACAAAAAAAACTTAGATCGATATTGTACAGCCTCCGCTATATGATTAATTTCAATGTCACTTTTTTCATCTAAATCCGCAATAGTTCTAGCAACTCGGATTATTTTAAAATAAGCTCTTGCTGAAAGACAGTAAGCGTCTATTGCTTGTTCTAACAATCTTTTAGCCCCTTCGCCGAAACTACAAAATTTATCTATTTGAGAATTTGCGATTTCTGAATTAGTAAATATTTTTTCATCTTTGAACCTTTTTTGTTGAATAAGTCTGGTATTTGCAACTTTATTTTTTATAAAATCCAAGGTTTCGT
>JAKLGS010000011.1 GCA_022710505.1 Patescibacteria group bacterium | reverse complement strand
GGCCCCTGCCAAATACCAATTTATTTTCAAGTATTCTCACTCGCTAACGCTCACTTTAGAAGTTACTTATTTTCTTCAAGTGCATTAGCTCCGCTTGTCGCTTCGCTCCAAAAGAAGCTAACGGCCCTTGCAACTTAATCCTTTATTTTAAAATCTCAAAGCTCGGATAAGCCTCACTTAAAAGCACTTAAAACAAGATTATACAACCCTTAAAGCTTCTTATCCATTGTGACTACCCTATCTTTATCAAAAACAACTCTTCTGTTAGGTAGATTTTCAATATTGTATCTCTTCACTACTTTTTCGGGTTCAAAAATATTGTCTTTAGGCGTCTTATCAAGTGTATAGATAACCTTTTTAATTAAAGTATCAAGACCCTCGCCCGTTACGGCAGAGATTCCAAATACCTCTAAACCCTCTTTTTCAAACCTTTTCTTTATATTTTCAAAAGCATCTCTAACCTCAGTTACATCAATTTTATTTATACAAATCAAAGATTTCTTGGAATCTAGTTTTTTACCGTATTTACTTAACTCCTCCCGAATCATCAGGTAGTCAGCGAAAGAATTTTCAACAAGATTTTCGTAACCTCCGGTCAACGGATCTATCAAATGTATCAGAATTCGGGTTCTTTCCACATGTCTTAAAAAATCATCGCCTAAGCCTTTGCCGTCTGAAGCTCCCTCAATTAACCCTGGGATATCTGCCAAAACAATATCCTTATCTTTTTCAATTCTTAAAATACCAAGGTTGGGAGAGATTGTAGTAAACGGATAGTTTGCCACCCTGGCATTAGCATTTGTCAGTTTATTTAACAGAGTGCTTTTACCCGCGTTTGGAGCTCCTACAAGTCCGACATCAGCTATCAGCTTTATCTCTAATTTTAAAATTTTTTCTTCACCTTTGGTACCTTTTGTGTATTGTAAAGGAGATCTGTTTTTAGAGCCTTTAAAATTGATGTTTCCTTTTCCGCCGATACCTCCTCTTGCAATAACATATTCCTGACCGGGCGTGACCAAATCACAAACAAGGACTTGTCTACTATCATCAAAACTACCTTCATTTTTACCATTTTTACCTGCGTCATCGTTTTCTGTAAACTCTTCCCGCATTTCATAAACCAAGGTACCTACAGGTAATTTTATATAAAGATTGCTTCCGGATTTTCCGGACATATTTTTGGATCCGCCCTGTTGCCCATCCTCTGCTTCGAATACTCTTTTTGATTTAAAGTCTACCAATGTAGACATATTGTTATCGGCTACCAATATGACATCTCCGCCCTTACCCCCATCTCCACCGTCAGGTCCTCCTTTGGGAATAAATTTCTCTCTTCTAAAAGAGACCTTTCCGTCCCCTCCTTTTCCTGCTTTTACTTTTATTTCTACTAAATCGACCATGTGAAAATTATTAACACAAATATATAAAAATTACTATACAATCTTTAGTGACAAAATATGTTATTGTGTGTAATCAAGTGGGTTTTGAGCTGCTCCGTTGTATTTAACCATAAAATGTACGTGCGGACCTGTCGATCTTCCCGTACTGCCCATTATCCCTATTTGCTCACCTCTGCCTACTTTTTCACCGTAGCTTACATCTAATCTGCTTAAATGACCGTAAACCGTTTGATACCCATCTCCGTGGTCTATTATTATATTTAAACCTAAACCAAAAGGATCCCAGCCGGATTTAGTAACAGTGCCGGAATCACAAGCTAGAATCGGCGGCATTGCCGACTGTCTCCCACTCGCGATATCAACTCCGTTATGATACCAGGAATAATACTGTGTAATATTCCAAACGGTCGTAGGCCATACGCAGAAACCTTTATTGGGAGAAGCACCTGACACAGCGCCTTGGGAAGGCTGTGATACATAAATTGGCATTACAGGAACAACAACAGGTATTTTTCCTCCGGGAATAACAAGTTCTGTTCCTACAGCAAGCTTTCCGGTATCTAAAATGTAATTAAAATCCGCAATAGCCTGTGCAGGAACATCGTATTCATTGGCTATAGAATTAAGCGTATCTCCTGACTCAACTTTATGAATCAAACCTGAAGCCGGGGGGATAATTATTTCCTTCCCAACGCTCAGAACAGCCGAATCAGAAAGTCCGTTAGTGTATTTTATAGCGTCTATAGATACTTTGAATTGATTTCCTATGGAATAAAGAGTATCTCCCTGTTGAATTGTATAGGCGACGGGTTGGTCTCTTTTTCTCTCTTCCGACAAAGAAGTCAAAGCTACTTCTTTTTTGGGAATAATGTCACTTGTACTTTTTAAATAATCCGCGCTAACAGATTTGTTAACTACAAGAGGGGAACTATTAAATATTTCCCCTAAGGAAAATACTAAAAATGAGAAGCCCATTATCAACCACGTAGCTATGGTTCTACCCAACTTACCCCTCGACCATATCATTTTTTTAGTCAAAAAAAGCTTCAACTGAGAAGGAACATGGATTATGAATTTAACTATGTTAATGAGTAATAGGCCTAATAGATATATTTTTTTAAGAAAGTACAGTCCAAGAGACCGGAAAAAATCCAACCATAGCCTAAGGTACTGTTCAATTTTGTTCCGCCCCGAAGGTCTGAATCCTTCAAAACTAAGTTGGAAAAATCTTCTCGAAGAAGGGCGTTTGATTGTAAAAGCCATTGTATTAATTATATGCAAAAATCATATCTTTTGCTTAGGTTCCGTGAATTCTACCAGCAAAACACACAGGTAGCAAATCCATAAATTACACACAAGTTACAAGGGAAGTTTTGGTTTTCCAATCTACAAGATACTAATCTGCAAGATACAGGAAATGTTCTGAATTAATAACTTTATGCCCCGCCTCTATTCAGGGTGTCGAGGAATTCCTCGTTGTTCTTAGTCTTTTTTAATTGATCTATGACCAAAGGTGTAGCGTCTTTATCAATATTGGGTAACGACACATAGGTTCTCAGTCTGTATATTTTATCCAACATTTCCTTACCTAAAAGATCTTCCTCGTGTCTGGTTCCGCTGGAAACTATATCGATTGCCGGGAATATCCTTCTTTCCGATAAAGATCTATCCAACCTAAGCTCCATATTTCCTGTTCCTTTAAATTCTTCAAAAATAACATCATCCATTCTGGAACCCGTATCAACAAGAGCTGTAGCGACTATTGTTAAACTACCGCTATTTTCCAAATTTCTTGCAGCACCAAAAAAGTGCTTCGCAGGATAGAGGGCAGCCGGATCAAAACCTCCGGTAAGAGTTCTTCCGGAAGGAGGCGCTACCATATTGTAGGCTCTGGCAAGTCTGGTAATTGAGTCCATTAATATAACTACATCCTTCCCTACTTCGGCTAATCTTTTAGCTTTTTCAAGACAAAGCTCCGATATCCTGGTTTGTTCCTCTGCTTTTTCATCAAAATTACTTGCAAAAACCTCGCCCTTGATACTTCTTGCAAAATGTGTAACCTCCTCAGGTCTTTCACCTATCAAAGCCACTAATAGAGTGATATCAGGATAGTTTGTAGTTATACCGTTGGCAATATCTAAAAGTAAAAATGTTTTACCGGCTTTGGGAGGAGCAACTATCATAGCTCTCTGACCCTTACCTATAGGAGAAATTAAATCAATTAATCTTGTGGAAATTACATCCTGCGTGGTTTCTAATTTCAACCATTCATTAGGAAATATAGGTGTAAGTTTTGAAAAATATGGTCTTTTCTTTGCTTTTTCCGGATCTTCACCTGCTACGGTTTCAATTTTCAATAAAGACAAATACCTTTCATTCTCCTTAGGAGGCCTTGCCAGACCTGTTATGGTATCCCCCATTCTCAATCCAAATCTTTTAATTTGAGAGTTGCTTATGTAAACATCTTTTGGAAGATCGTCTCCGTTTTCCTTTACTTGATTTTGTCTGATAACTCCGTAATCAGTAAGAATCTCCAAAATACCGGAAATTTTTATTGTATTGCCATTATAGTTATAGCCTCCATATCCGGAGTGTTGAACAGGCTGCCTATAACTATCTCTTTTAACAGCAGCATCTTCGTCTTTACTTTCAGAAATTTCAGGAACGAATTCTTCCTCAACGGATATATCCTCAACTATCTCATCAACGGGAGAAGATAAATCGTCGGTCTGAGTTCCTTGGATTTCAGGTTTCTCTTCAACTTTTTCTTTTTTAGATAAATTTTTAACTTTCTTTTCGACCTCTTGAGATTCTTCTTTTTTCTTTTTTATTGGCATATTTTTAATTTAACGTCACAGGCAGCAAAACCTTAACGTCATAAGTTTATACTTTGAAAACGTGAGAATTTTTCATATTTTTTGGAAGGTTTCTTTTTGCAAATGAACTTGGAAGTACCTAACCTTGTAAATAGAATAATAAACTAAAAATTGAAATTCATCAAGTTTTTCCTAAAGATGGGAGATAGCCACTGCCCCGAGCTACCTCCCAACTTCAAGACTCATTCACCGGTTTCCAAGTTAAACGAGATATTTATATTCTCGTTTGGCAGGAAACTATTACTGAATAAGTTCTGCATTTACCACCAGCCTTTTATCATAAGTACCGGCTGTACCAGACCACACTCCTCCGCAAGTTATCATTGTCATCACAGCTGTGTCTTCTTTGTAAGGTTCAAAAACTCTGGTTCTGTCCGAGTCGTCAATACCAATGTAAAAAATATTTGTTACCTTATAGTCATAGACCCTTCCGTAGCTGTCAAGTACGGATACTTTATCACCTACTTTTATATTTTTCAACTTCCAAAATACCGCAGGATTACCATAATTATCATCATAGTGTGCGTTCAATAATAAATTCCCCTTTTCGGAAGGTTTGGAACCTTTGGAATACCAACCTACCTCATCCCATTTTTTAGGAGTTTCTAAACGGCCCGATGCATCTACTCCCACCGGTATTACATTAGCAGAAATCCCAAGAGACTCTATACTAACTTTTTTTGGTACTCCGTAAACAGGTTTAGATATTTCGGAAAACACGGAAACTTCTTGTGCTGACAACACCTCCTGAGTTATTTGACTATTTTCATTGTTTTTTTTAAAAAATTTTTCAAATAGTAAAGAAGGATATGAAAAAATATTTAATAATTTTGGTGTGGGAGTAAAGTACAAAATAAACAACACAACAACCAAAAATACGGTCAATATAAGTAAATTTTTAAAATGAGCTGATCTATCTATTTCTAACATATAAAACAATTGGGCGGGAGACAGAATGGTCGCGTAAGGACAAGCCAAACCCAACCATTCTGCCCTCCGCCCAAAAGCGGCAAGGCAAATAATACTCCGAACTAACGAACGGGATATTAAATCTCATACTTAATTTTCAAGTTATTTTTTCAAGTACTTTTTAGATACTAAACCTGACACTAAAAGTACCAATCCGGACAACCCCATTGTTGAGAAAGCTCCGGTCTTAGGAAGTTCGGTAGGCTCAATATTACCGTAACAAACTGTTGCAGTATCCGAACCTTGGAACTCGCCGTCCCATCTTAATTCTGCTTTGTTAACTACACACTTCTCAAATCTTACGTCACTGTCATATTCATCAGAACCTACTTTAGCTTGTATGATGAATACTTTTTCATCTTTAGGATCGAAATTATCCCACTCTTCAGTTAAACCGTTTCCCCCAACCTTGTACATCTCTTCGGGTAAGAAATCTTCCATCTTCATATCATCCGTAGCATCAGCGGGATCGTCGCTTTTATTTCTTACTTTGATTCTAAACTCAACTACCTCTCCTTCTCTCACATCAGTAACTTTATCTTTCCATTCTGTGTCACCTTGGATTCTTACCTCCTTGGTGATTTTAAACCTTAAGTTGTATTCCTCTTCTCCATACTGACCGGCATAAACGGTTCCAGTAGATAAGAACACAAAAAGACCCAAGGTTATTAACGAACCTATTAATTTAATTTTATTTTTTTTCATTTTGTTTTATTACCTACTGACAAAAAAAACACAACATATACAACACGAAATATTATGTTATTTAGCAGTATGGCAGGGAACTTAGTACTCTAAAAGAAAAACTATAAATTTGGCCTTTACCAAACTTAGTGAGAGAATTATAACCTTTTTTATTAAGTTTGTCAACACTATGGGATTATACAGTTTTTGGGGTGTCCGACGGGGTGTCCGACGGTGTTTCTGATAAGGGTTTTTCCTTGTATCTAAAAGAAATAACAAATGAAAAGACTAACAATATAAATCCTAAATACTCAAGGTACTGCGGCCAAAATATTACTTTTACGTGATTCGGAACACTCTTCTCAAACACCCACCCATTAGCCCAATTATTTACTTTGACATGCTCAGCATCACACTTACCTACCCCACACAACGCCACCCAACCGGGATCATAAGCTTCATTCAAAATGTATAGATTGAAAGGATTAAATTCAGGCTTTGACACAGTTATACTTTTTAAATATTTGTACGGAATAGGTATTAAACTTAAATACTTCAACTCATTTTTACTCATTGTATCGCCAAAAACATAATTTGATACGTTTATCGTGTATCCGACACCGTCTCCGTACGGCGGGATTAGATAAAAGTATGTTCCGACATCAGTATTTTTAGGCAGTGACACTTCAATATCGCAACGTTTGGAATACTCATTCGTCAGACAAATTCTTAGCGGCACCCCGCTTATATAAGCCGCCCTTACCTCAAGAACATACCCGTTTTTATGAGATGCCAAAGGAAGAGCGTAAGAATCACATAAAGAACCCTCTGTTGAATTAAAAAGAACCCCGCTTCCTGTATTCACAAAATTAGAATCTTCTAAATTATGTCCCAACTGACAAACTTTTCTGTTGCCCTCTATTTCTGAGGGCTCCACCGTTAAATAATCTTTTTTATCAAAGGACAAGTATCCTTTTACATTAATATTTACATTATCGTAACTTATCGAACCCTTAGCCAATTCGTTCATCATAAATACGCTTACGTCAGCGTATTGTCTACTCTGCTCTGACTCTTTGTTTCTCGCGTCTGCAAAAAATCGCAAGTCATAATCATCAATATTTTTTGATAATTCCGAAACAAAATATTTATTGCCCACTAATTTGTTAACGCAAAGACCTGATTTATTGTCCAGCATGCAAAAATCCTGGTAGTTCAGCTTCCTATCCGTCGTAAATGTTGTTAAAACCGGACCTCTGTAACCACTTTTTATAAATTTCGAGATGGGAGACGTAACACAAGCAATTGTGTTTTTTCCGGAAATCTTAAAACCTGATTCTAATCTTGATAAGGAATAAGACGCATAAGAACCATAACCGGAAACATCGCAGTTTTCCAGATTTGAGTACAAAATATTATCAATCTTTACTTCCTCGCCCTTTTTATAAACTATAATTTGTGACAAATCATTCAAAGAAACTATCGAATTTCCGATGTATCCGGAAGTATTTAGGTTGTTAATACTATAATAATCTTCGTTAAATTTTATAAAATACTCTACCCCGTCTTCAATCGTTAAAGGTACTTTATTTAAAACTATATCGTTAAATTTTATTTCAATGTAAGTGTTGTTATCAGGGTACTTTTTTAAAAACAAAGATAAAGACAGTGAGCCCGAACTGTCTATAATATTATCTCCGTAGGGTAACTTGAAATGAACCGCTTTTTCATCCGAATATATTAAATTTGAATCGATATTTTCATTTACCGAATTGAAACCGACGAATTGGTGGGAGGGACTGTCTCCGGAAATATAATCGCCGTACTCCATATAGATTGGGTCATAATATTCTTTAAACAAAGAATTACCTGACACATAGTGTGTATCCTGGGTGGATTCTTTCATTTCAAAAACTCCTCCGGGATGATACTCATATACTTTCAAACCGTCTCCGAAATCCCTAGCCAAAGATATGGAATTCATTTTCGAAAGCATTTCTTCTATTTCATTGTGAAACAACACTTTTTTATCCATACCGGGGGCTAAAACACTTTTATCAAGGAGCAGCCACCTTACCTTGTATTTTTCCAAATACTCTTCAAGTAACTTTTCATCCTGAGAATATATTGCTGTTGAAATTTCCCTATATGGCTGTTCATTAGCTATGTTCCAACGGTCAAATTCTCTGTCTATCAAGGGCTGTTTAATACCAAACCACAGAAAACCCGCACCCTGATAACCCACACGACCGTCCCAGGAATACGTAACCCATCCCCAAAAAGAATGCATCGGAAGATGTAAAACCCTACCGTATCTATCATCCTTATCGAAATATTCAAACATTTCAAAATACCTGTCAGGTATTTTTACTCTCATTGCCGGATTAATTAAATTACCCTCAAAAGCAGGAAGGGAGAAATAAATAATGCAAAAAGAAATTACGATGAAAACAAGCGCACCTGACAATTTCTTAAAAAAACGGCCGAGAAATTTGATAATTAAAGAGGAAGCATAACCAAGGAACAACGCATATACGTAAATTAAAAATATTGAAAACTTAGTAAATGGAAATCTAAACAACTCTTTAAATAACGGTATATTTTCCTGAAAAAATACAAATAAAAATCCAAAAGGAGGATTTACGTTTAAAATAAAAAATATACTTACAAATCCAATAATAATCCACGGAAATAATTCTTTTTTTCTTTTTATTATTGAAAAAACAGCTCCGAAAAAAATCAAGCCCGCTACAAAATAACCTATTACCGAAACTAAGGGTGCTTTTAAGTGCACAATCCAAGGCTTCAATAAACTTCCGTACGAATCATCGTTTGTGTAGACTCCCCAATCGAAAAGAAAGTTTTTAAGAATGGAAATATCTTTTATATTCCCGTATTTTTTGTTGACTAAAAAAGCCTCTTCTGAAAATAGATGATGAATTTTTGAAAGCGGTACTTCCCCGCCCTTGACAACTCCGTAGTACAAATTAGGAAATAACCAAAATGAATTTATTAATAAAGTTAAACCAAATATCAGCAGTCCCCTTTTCAGTGAATTTTTCTTAGTGATTCTATTCTCTTTATTAGCCAACAAATCTGGGAGAATCATTATGAAAAGATAAATAAACAAAAACATTACGTAAACGTAAAACAGTGTGGGGGTATGAGCTTGAGGTGCCCCTAAAAAGGTAATAACAGAAAACCAAATCAAATCTTTCCTGTTTCCGCTTTGGTAAAAACGGGTTAAAAACATAAATGCCCATCCCAAAAAAGCATACTGTACTAAAAACATCTCAAGAGGGACATTAAAGTGTTGTAAGGTGCCTAAATTTAAAAGATAAAAAAGACCACCCAGAAAAGATCCGATATTAGAAGCAGCATCGTTAACATTTTTAAAAATAATTCTTTTTAGGAAAAAATAAACGCCGAGAGGTCCTAAAATCAGCATTAAAAAAGCAAAAAGGTACCTAATAGTGTTTTTGGCAAAAAATACATCTAATAACCAAATAATCAAAACTCTTGGAATTTCTGAGGCATGCGCCTGCGAAGCGGGAGAACCTAAACCTTGATGGGATTGCCATGCTCCGGAAATTATTCTTTTCCAATATATACCATAATCAAATTCAGGATGGAGTGTGTCCCAGCCGGTTAAATATGTCCCCGGTGTGTAGTTTTTATAACAAATAAACAGGGATATAAAAACCAAAATGATTGGAAATATGACTGACGATACTTTCACTCGTAAAATTTTCTTCAGCACGTTTTAAGTATAAGTTTTAAGTTGATTATTGGCAATGAAAAAAGAATAAAAAAATTCCCGGCTTTGTCTTTAAAAAACATTGCCGGGTGCACGTTACTTCATTACCAAAGGTAGGTAAGTAACTTCAGGTTCGGGATAGAACCTTATATCGCAAGTGCCTTCTGTCGGTTGAAAGGTGGTGAGAGCTCCGTCTGAATGAACGAAAACGCAGTCAAACGGCTCTTCATAATCACTCAAAATTTCGTCTACCCTACCCTGAGGAGGGTAAAATAATCCTGAGTAATAACAACTCCAGGTGTTAAAAATCGGAACACCTGAAAGAGCAAACTTTGTCTTAGAAACGATGAAAGACTTGTTCTCCAAGACATGGGAAGTATTTTCCGTAACTAAGATGGCAGGATCCGAAGTCATCCAGACGCTGTACTGACCCGACGGTCCCGGAAAATCTACCCAAACTCGATGGTCGCAGTCATTCTCTACATAGGGGTAATAGCTACCCGCAAAGACACTAGCTACTCCCGGAACAGAAACTACTACCAAAAGAAAAACTACTAAGACAAATTTCTTTTTCATTTCTTTCTCCTATCTTCTTTTTGTATTTTTCAATAGATCTAAATGGAATTATACTTCCAAACTACTTTAAAATCAACTATAGGTCAATAATGTGCACGAATAAATACGACAATATAGGAAAAATGCAACAATTAAGTTAATTGATAGAATCGGAAGTATATTCCTTTAAATCGACGCTATCTTCCCCTACCGACCATTTTACCAAGACAACCTTGTGACACCTCACACCCTTACCGCACTTGTCCTCTCCGGTCAATATTTCCTCTATATCTTTTGAGAAATCTTGATTTAAGCCTAAAATACTGCAATAAGAAGATCCGGATTTTGGTAAATTGTGAACATCTAAAGAACTTTCATGTACGGTGTTTTCTATCTGTACAACATACATAACACCCTTTTCGTAATCCCTCCAAATCTTATCTTGAATTGCAAAATGTCCGGTAAAGAAAACGTAGGTGTGGTTTGGTGATAATTTTATTGTTTCAATTCCGTCATCTATTCCTGCTCCGACTTTGCAACCTTCAGTCGATTCTTCTTTCTTCATTGAAGACGATTTTCTTCTATAAACAGAGACAATTTCGTCAGGTTTTTTAATAAAAACAGAATTATCGGAATCTTTATATATTTCAAAGTCCTTAATTTTTTCAAACATGCTGTTGCCTTGCTGTAAATATTCATTAACTTGTTTTAAAACAGAGTAATTTCTCAAACCCTCCGGACCCAAGTACGAAGATGTTATTACATAATCGGTATTTGTTTCGTTGAAAAAGGCTTCGATTCTATCCACAGAATCAAATAATTCGAACTGAAAATAAGGAACCGGCATATACATATTTTTATAACCCAGCTCTATTCTTACCATCTCTAACATGGACGCAGACATCTGTTCTGAATCAACAATAACGGCAACCCCCAGAGCTTTTTCTTTCTCACCGGCATCATTGTGAATAAAGGTTAAAACTTCGTCGACAGGATATTTGTAGGGTTTATAGGAATAAAAAGAAGTACCGTAATAATACCAAGCTTTGTACCTCGGGCCGGTAAAAAATATGCTAATCGGTTTAAACAAGGGGTTTTGAGCTTCTAAACTAAAGAAAGATAAAAATACAGAAGCAACAAAAAGGTAAATCACAGTAAATCCTTTTAACCATTTTAATTTAAAACCCTTGTGGTTTTCTAAAAGTAACAAAACGTCTGCAATTAAATATGCAAATAACGGGGTCAGCGGAAGTGTGTATCTTAAATTTTTGTTACTTACAAAAACAAAAAATAACCAAGGAATTAAAATATTAAAAACTATAACAAGTCCTTTTTTCCAATCATTTTTTAGCTGGTAGATTACCGAAATAAAAATGAGAACGAAAGGGAGAAACATTATCTGATGGGATATGGCATTAGAAGGATAATAAAGAATGCTTTGCCATAAATTTGTAGGATCGTCAGATTCTCCGCCGGAGAATATCTTTACCTGTGCCATTAGCTCATTCCAGTTTACGTAATACCAAGGAACTACAAGAATTAAAAAAACTATCGAGCCGATAATTATGTTTCGAATAATTTTTATTTTACTTACACTATCACTTGAGGTGTCTTTACTGATAAAAGCCTTATATAAGACTATAACAACGGGAACAACCAAGAATATAAAACCTGTCCATTTTGTAAGTTGAATAAATGAAAAGAATACGAAAAAAAGAATAGTTTTCCAAAGGTTTTTAAAGTTGTCTGATAGAACCAAATAATATATTGCTATCAGGACAAGCGCTGTTAGAGGAATATCTAAATGAAAATAATGAGACTGATCTACTATTTGAGGAAATAGTGAATAAATTGTTGCTGTCAGAAAAGAGGTTTTTTTATCTTTTGTAAAAAGAAAGGTCAGTTTGTAAGTGAAAATTATTGAAAGTATGAAAAATATCAGAGTTTCTATTAAAAGGAACGTAGATTTGTATCCAAATGTAAGAGATGTAAGTGCTCCGATGGTTTGAACAAAAGGAGGGTAATAGTTTGAAATCCTCAGAATGGACTTTATAGACGTTCCTTCAATTCCGGATGCGAAGTTCTCCATTTCCTCAGCCATACGATAGCTTAAACCTATATGCCCGGCGCTATCCCATGTTTGGTAGTTTTTATTTAAAATGTGAAATATTGAGAATAATAGAATATGGAAAATTATTAAAAAAAACAGGAATTTGTCCCATTTATCGGGTAGTATTTTTTGAAAAAAAAGATTTTTTATCTTCATTATTTAAATAATAACTTATTTATTAGTTTTTAGGCAAAAAGAAAGGCCCTGCAATTGCTGTTTATAATTATCAAATTTCGATAAAAATAACATACAATGCAGGGCCAGTCAGACAACGTTATGTGCGGGAACTAATATTTTGTAATTTTTCCCTCGGAATCAATGAAGAAAGCAATTTCTTTTCCTTCATCAATCTTCAGGACTTTCAAGAACTCAGCCGCTTGTTTTTCGCTGATTTCCTGAGTGAACTCCACCAAATGAATCTGTTGGTGAAGAGCTGAGGTGGACCAGTAGGGTGTGCTTAAAGTTACAACATCACCCTTGTTACAGGCAACAAAAAACACAGCACCAAGATCCCCGGTCGATTGACCGTTGACAACGCCGGGATCCATTGTGATGAAAACACCATAGTCGTACTGACAGGTGTATTTCATTTCGGCGCCTTGAACCTTATACCCCTCTACAAACGGATCACCATCAATGTAGAAGGTGTCCAGATTATAGAAATGATTCACAGTGTCGGGAACTTCCGGAGTTTCTCCAGCAACTGAATCCGTGCATTCCTGACAAACAGGGCACTCCGCCGGAACTTCAACCGTCTTTTCGACGATTTTTTCGACCGGAATTTCGACAGGAACCTTAACTTCCTTGATTACTTCCTTTTCTCGAGGAAGCCAAGGTGTGGCGTTCCAACCAAAAGCCCAACATACCAGGGTAAACAACCCCAAAACAATCAATACAGACTTTACTACTTTCCAAACTGTTTCCATTTCGCCCTCCTTGGCGTTCTAGATGGAGTCCCAAAAACGCTTAATAAGCGGCTTGGGTTCTTTTTGATCTTTTTCCTGCTTGGGGGCAGGGGTTGGCGATACGGGCGTAGAAGGTGTAAAGACCCTCCTCTGAGGTCCCTCTTGTGAAGGCTTGCCTTCCTGCAAAGATCCCAGTTCGATCTTAATTTTCTCAATCCTCGCGTTTAAATCGATCACTTTTTTCTTTGCAGCGATTGCCTCATTTTTTCGTCTCTCTGTTTCTGCCTTGTCCTCAGCTTGCCGTTCCAAGCGAAGCTGCTCCTCAGCATCCTCAAGCTGACGCTTGAGATTTTTTACTACATCGGCTTGTGTAGCCATTTAATCCTCCATTATTTTATTTATTTTGGTAAAGATCTAAATATGACTTCCTCCAAGCCGAAGCTTGAGAAGAACCACGTCACAGACGTGGAAAAGACAGGTATGTTCCCGCACACCTTTCTAACTACATTTTTTTAAATATAATCAAAAAGGTGCACGAGAACTAAAATAAAGGAGAATGTTTCCGCACATATTGTCAAAGTACTCTTCTTTTTAGCTATTGCTAAAAAGCTAGTTTTTACTCTCATTTAAAAAAATAAGAGCAAGAACCATTTACACGGGTAGGAGGAAAAACTAAAAGAATAGTACAGACATAGTCTCTCTCCAACTCTGTAATGAAAGAATTTTATACTATTTTTTCAACTTTGTCAACACTATAGGGCTGAAGATGTTTGTTAATGTTGATTTTAAGTTAAATAAATATTCTAAAAGAAATAAAAAAATCAATTTGACAATTGATATCTTAAAAGATATATTATTAAAATGAAAAAAAATTACGGATACCCATTTGAAAAACATTTAAAAGAACAATTAAAAAATCCGGCATTCAAAAAAGCCTGGGATGAAATAGAAATTGAATCATCAATAGCAGAAGGAATGATTGGAAAAAGAATTGAAAAGAATATATCTCAAAGGGATCTGGCTAAACAGATAAACAGCACTCAAGCTGTAATCTCAAGAATAGAAAGTATGAATGCAAACCCTTCAATAAAAACTTTAAAAAAGATTGCCAAGGCTTTAGATGCCAAACTAGAGATAAAGATTAGGTAAAAAAATATATAAATTTCAACACATTCTACTCTAAATAGACACCGATCACTTTAAGAAATCATATTTCAAGAATATAAATAATCTTGATGGGGCGGGCCTTGGTAGGCGAGCAGATGTTGACAATCTAGCTTTGCGGGTTCGATTCCCGTCCGCTCCACCAAGAAACTCTATTGACGAATATTACAACAAGTAATAGAATGTAAGAGTCAACATCTGCTTACCAAGGTAAAGCTAGACAAGAAGGCCTCCGTATGGAGGCCTTCTTCGTTTCGCCTTTACAAAATTTATCTCCTTACCTAATTTCTGACCTTATCTGTTACAAAAATAATCCAAACAAATATTTATAAGCAAAAAAGAAATGATTAAATAAACCAAAACACCTTGACATATAACATATATGTTATATAAGTAAAATATGAAGTTTAGAGATTTTAATGAAATTAAAAAAGAATTATTGAGCGACCCTGAAGTAAAAAAGGAGTACGACAGCCTCGGTCCCAAATTTGATCTTATTAGATCAATAATAGATAAAAGAATTGAGAAAAATATTAGTCAGGAAGAACTTGCAAGTAGAATGGGTACAAAACAAAGCGCCCTATCAAGATTTGAATCCGGAAACTATAATCCTTCATTAGCTTTTATGCAAAAGGTAGCTCAAGCTTTAGATTCAAAACTGGAAATTAGACTTAGATAGAACTCTCCCCTCATTATAATTATCTACTCTGAATAGATAATCCTAACTTACGAAAATCAAACACAAAGAATATAAATATTCTTGATGGGGCGGGCCTTGGTAGGCGAGCAGACGTCGAGACTCTAGCTTTGCGGGTTCAATCCCCGTCCGCTCCACCAAGAAAACCTATTGACCAACAATACAATGCGTAATAGAATAATAACATCGACGTCTGCTAACCAAGGTACAGCTAGATAAGAAGGCCTCCGTAAGGAGGCCTTCTTCGTTTCTATCTTCTTTTTTTATATCCAACTGCTAATTTTTTAGATCATTTATTCAAACAATCTCTCAAAGCCTCTTCTATAACTTCTCCCAAAGTCATATCATTTTGAACTGCATAAACCTGGGCAAATTTTTTTAAAGTCTTCTCTATCATGATAGTGGTTTTTACCTTCTCTTTAGGGTTTTTCATATAAGTTCTCCACAAATTTTTAAGTTATCCACAACAAATAAATACCTTATAGGATAACTAATATTTATAATTTACCATATATACGTATATATGTAAATACATATGAATTAACAATGCACATTAGAATGGAAATGAATTTTCTCTGCTGTGATGATTTTTCAAGGATGATTTCTCAACGCTCGTCGCTTGTTAAAAAATTTCGTTGGTATAAATTATATTTCAAGTAAGCTTTCATGCTTCGCCTGCTCGGGGGCATGATCTCATTCCGTCTTTGACGGAATCACGCTTCTAAAAACATTCTGCGGCCAGCGCTTTATATGTCGCTTCTTGTGGAATGTTTTTTTAATTCCCGTTCTTTGCAACCTCACTAAACACAATTTTCCCCGCCGATGATTGAATTACCTTTATAACTACAGCCTCTATATCCTGTCCGACCTTTTCAATTCCGTCTTCAACAATAACCATAGTCCCATCATTTAAATACCCGATCCCCTGCTTTTTTTCCTTTCCCTCTTGAACAATTTTTACACCAAACCTCTCACCAGGTAAAAGCACAGTTTTTAAAGCATTAATCAACTCATTTAAATTTAAAACTGTAATTCCCGACACCTTCGCCACTTTATTTAAATTAAAATCCATTGTCATTAGCTTTATCTTCTTCTCTTTTGCGTACTCAATTAAAGTTGAGTCAACATCCTTATCCTTTGTTTTAATATCAGGAACAATAACGTTTGTCCTTTTTTTCAACTCTTTTACCACATCCAGCCCCATCCTACCTCTACTTCTTTTTACTTTATTCTTGTTATCCGCTAAATTTTGAAGCTCGTTCATAACATTTTGAGTAACAATAAAAGGCCTATCCAAAAAACCCGCTTTAACTACATCCAAAACCCTCCCGTCAATTAAAACCGATGTATCCAGTAAAATAGCGTTGTCCAATTCCTGTTTCTCTCTAATACTTT
>JAKLGS010000109.1 GCA_022710505.1 Patescibacteria group bacterium | reverse complement strand
TTGATTTCAAAAATGCCTATAGAACAACTGACCAAAAGTATATGGAAAGCGTTATGTGGGCTTTTAAACAAATTTATGAAAAGGGTTTGATTTATGAAGGTACCAGAACTTCATTATTTTGCCCTACTTGCGGTACACCTGTTTCAGATTTTGAGATTGCAATGGATAATTCTTATAGAGAAGAAAATGATCTTTCCATAACAGTGAGATTTAGAGTTATAACGGAAGGAGATTTTAAAGATTATTATCTTTTGGCTTGGACGACTACTCCGTGGACGCTCCCTTCAAACCGAGCTTTAGTGGTGGACGACAAGGAAACATACGTTTCCGTACAATTTGAAAACAATACTTATATTTTAGCCAAAAAAAGATTAGATTTTGTTTTTTCAGATAAAAATTATGAAATAAAAGAAGAGTTTTTAGGAAAAGAAATTATAGGGCTCGAGTACGAGCCCCTGTTTACTTTTTACGCCTCAAAAGAAGGGGAGTTTAAGGTTTATTCCTATGAAGGCATGGTAACAATGGAGGAGGGTACGGGGATAGTTCACAGCGCTCCCGGTTTTGGCGAGGTAGATACGGAAATGGGTAAACATTTCAACTTAACTTTGATGATGACTCTTGATGACGAAGGTAAGATGTTACCAGGAAATCAAGATTCAAATCCTTATGAAGGGATGTTTTACCTAAAAGCTAATGCAATAATATTGAATGATTTAGTTGAAAAAGGTGTGATATTTAAAAACGAAAAAGCAGTACACAGAGTTCCCTATCACGATAGATGTAATACTCTTCTTGTTCAAAAAGCCCAAAACTCTTGGTTTATTGATATTCAAAAAATAAAAGATGAGTTAATAGAAAATAATGAAGATATTAATTGGGTACCCGAATACGTGAAGCATGGTATTTTTGAAAAAACTATCGAGCAGGCACCTGATTGGTGTATTTCCAGAAACAGGTTTTGGGCAACACCGATGCCAGTATGGGAATCAAAAGATGGGGATAGGTTAGTTTTTTCTTCAATAAAAGAAATTGAGGAAGCTTCAGGACAAAAAGTTAAAGATTTACACCGCCCCTATATTGACGAAATAGTTATAAATAAAAACGGTAAAGAATACAGAAGAAGACCTGAAGTTTTGGATTCTTGGATGGAGGCGGGGTCAATGTCTTTTGCACAGCTTCACTATCCTTTTGAAAATAGAGAAAAATTTGAGAAAAATTACCCCGGAGATTATATCGTCGAGTATAAGGGGCAGGTAAGAGCGTGGTTCCAGAGGATGCATATTATTTCAACACTTATTTTTAATTCCAGATGTTTTAATAATGTTATAGTGACGGGAGTAATGGCTGGTACAGACGGTAGAAAAATGAGTAAGACATATAAAAATTACCCGGATCCGAGGGGAATAATGGAAAAATACGGAGGAGATGCTTTAAGACTTTACTTAATGGGTTCCTCCCTCATGTCAGGTGAAAACACTAACTTCGATGAAATTGAGTTAAAAAACAAATCAAGAAATATTCTTAATCCACTTTGGAATTCAGCAGTTTATTTCTTAATGTATGCTCAAAGTAATAACTGGAGCTCTGAGAATAAAGTAATATCTAGTAACGTACTTGATAAATGGATTATCATAAGACTAAATCAAACAATATCCGATATAGATAAATTTTTAAAACTGTACAATGTTCCTCCGGCGGTGAAATCTTTAGAAGGTTTTATTGATGATTTATCAAGATGGTACGTTCGCAGATCTAGAGATAGGATTTCTTCAGGGGATAACGAAGCTTTATCAACTTTATATACAGTTCTTTTAGAATTTTCAAAAGCTTCGGCTCCTTTGATTCCTTTTATATCGGAAAATATATACAGAACACTTCAAGAAGAAAATTTAGATGAAAAATCAGTCCATCTTTGTGACTATCCCGTTTTTAATAATGATTTAACGGACGAATCTCAGGAAATACTGATAAATATGAAAAAAACTAGAGATATCGTATCCCAGGTATTGTCTGTAAGAGTTGAAAAATCTATTCCTGTGAGACAAGTGCTAGGTTCTTCAGCAATTTTAAAAGAAAATGATGTCCCGGAAGAATATAAGAAGTTGATATTAGAAGAAACAAATATAAAAAATATTGAAGTAGTAGATTCTCTTGATGAGAAACCGATGTGGGAAACCGATCTTACGAACTCAATTAAACTTAATAT
>JAKLGS010000108.1 GCA_022710505.1 Patescibacteria group bacterium | reverse complement strand
AACTTTTCTTTAACCTCGACGTCACCAACCGTTCCTTTTTTGTATCGATTTTTTAAATCTTCAACCTCTTCTTTATTTATATTAAAAACGTCGTGATAAATAAAAACCGGATTACCTTCAACTGTACCCGGATCATTAGGATGAATTCTTTTTGGGTCTGTATACATAGTTTTAATCATTTTTTTAACAGTATTTTCGTCATCTTTTAAGAAGATAGCGTTATTTAGGGACTTGGACATTTTTGCTTGACCATCAGTTCCCACAAGCCTCCCAATTTTACCAACAAGTGCATCACACTCAACAAAAGTTGGAGAGTAAGTTCTATTAAATGCTGAAACAATGTTATTGGTATCTCTAAGGTGGGGAACCTGGTCCTCTCCTACGGGAACTAAAATAGGTTCTTTTGATTTTTTAGGATCAGTGGATGAAAAAAGTATATCCGCAGCCTGACTAACTGGGTAGTACATAAAACCTGTAGAAATATTTTTTCCTAGATATTTTGATTCTGTTTGAATTGTGGGGTTACTCTGCATCCATGTAAAAGGTGTAACCATAGATAAATACACCGTAAGCTCGGTGAGTTCGGGCATTGCACTTTGCAAAATAAAATGAACATTTTCTTTACGAGGATTAAGGCCGATTGATAAAAAATCTAAAACTACTTCCCGTACGGATTCCTCAATTAATTTAGGATTATCGGCATGAGTAGTTAAAGCCTGAATATCAGCTATCATGAAAAAACATTCGTATTTATCCTGAAGTTCAACCCAGTTTTTTAAGGCACCTACATAGTGGCCAAGGTGTAGCGGACCTGTAGGTCTGATCCCTGTCATCAGATTACTTAATGTATTCTTTGGTTCTGAAATCATATATAAATTTTACACTATTAAAACCATTTTATTAATATTAAGAGGTATAAAAGATAGTTTAAGCAAATAGGGAAGTCGGTTATTATAAAGATAAGCTGGCACCGGCGGGAGGAATCGAACCTCCACCAGCGGTTTTGGAGACCGCTACTCTACCACTAAGCTACGCCGGTAAATTAATGTTAAAAGTATATCAAAAAAAGCTAAGACTTACTAAGACAAACGATACAGCAGCGATTAAAAAATAGAAAAGAGAAAGAAATCTTGGTACAAAATATTCCTTTCCTTTCAAAAAGATTAAAAACATGAAAAGAAGAACAAACTCTAAAATCATATATTCTGACAATAGATATTGGGTAAGACGATTTCCTCCATTCTGCTCAATATGTAAATCAAATCCAAACACCTTTGGATAAAAGGGGGCGAAAACAGCCACACCACCTATTATAGAATCTATTAATAAGTGAGTTGTAATACCAAACAAAAAAACTGCAGCAGCTACTTTAAAAAACTTTCTTCCAAATTCGTCTTTTTTTTGAAAATAACTAAACCCGTAAATAACTAAAAAGGCTAATAAATACAAGAAAAAACCATGGGTTACAAAGCTTCGATGGTCCTCCAAATTTTTTATAACAGAGTAAGCAATATCAAAATCAGGTAGTACCCCCGAGGTTATACCTATAAACCAAAGAGCAGTCTTTTCTTTAGCAGTAAACAGACCGTCGTATTTCTTCATAATAGGCTTCATTATTAAAGCCCCTGCCGTAGCGTGGTTAAAATACATAAAGTTAATTATACACTCATGAAACTAATAGCCATTTCAAAATTATTAAAAACAAGTTAAAATTACTTTATAAAAACTGCCTATGAAAGCTAAAAAATATCTCGAAAAAGCAAAAAAAGAGGGTTTTGGTATTGGCGCATTTAACGCAGCAAACCTTGAAAGCATGAAGGCTGTAGCTGCTGCCGCTTCAAAACTACAATCACCAGTAATAATAGAATTCTCACCTGGAGAAGTTGAACATATGGGGGTAGATCAAGCTGTTGCACTAGGAAGAGCGTTTGAGAAACAGTACTCTGTTCCTATTATTTTAAATTTAGACCATGGGACTGATCCTGAAAAAATTATTCAAGCCATCGATGCAGGTTTTGACTATGTCCATTTTGATGGGGGAAAAGTACCTTTTGACGAAGCTTTAAAAATAGGAAAAATGTTGGCTGATTATGCTCATAAAAAGGGAGTGATGATAGAGGGGGAAATTGACCACATTGAAGGAAGCTCCGCTGATCATACGGACTCTATACCTGAAGTAGATTCAAAACTTTATACTGACCCTAATCAAGCAAAAGAGTTCATTGAAAAAAC
>JAKLGS010000107.1 GCA_022710505.1 Patescibacteria group bacterium | reverse complement strand
TTTTGAGTAACAATAAAAGGCCTATCCAAAAAACCCGCTTTAACTACATCCAAAACCCTCCCGTCAATTAAAACCGATGTATCCAGTAAAATAGCGTTGTCCAATTCCTGTTTCTCTCTAATACTTTTTTCGTCTGCTTTTAATCTCTGCTTCTCTCTTCTGGCTTGTTGAATTCTTTTTGACTGTTGATCCCAAAAATCAGTTACGATTTTTGAAACCGCAGCCACCACAAGGGCCTCTATCCAATATTTAACATACATTAAAACTAAGGGAAAAATGAAAAAACCAAATGCCGCCAAAGCTGCTCCAGTCAATACCTCCAGTGCTATGTGATAACCAATTAAAGGCAGATCTTCAAAAAATAAATTTCTCGATAATAAAAACCCAAGACCGAAAAATATTACTGCATATATTATTCGGGTTAATAATTTAGTTTCCCTCAAAGAAGGTTTTTTAACTACAAGTTTTTGCTTTTCTTCTGATTTATTTCCCACCACTTAAATATTAAGTTAAAAAAGTCTAAATTACCAATTATTTATGAAGTGAAAATTAAAAAACGGTTCGAGGGATTTTACAATTTTAAAAAAATAAAAAGTAACAAAGGTTTTATAAAAAAATTATGGAAAATTTATAGCAAATTTAGAGTACCTTTATTCTGCAAGAGATTTTTTTATCGCTTCAAAAATATTCTTGGTATTATCTGAACTAACGACTTCCCCATACCCCAGCTTTTTTGCCTCACCCGATCTTTTTTCCTGATGAGATACTTTTCTTATCTCACCGTTAAGTCCGCACTCTCCAAAAGCTACTACGCCATCCTTGATTGGTTTATCTTTTAAGGAAGATGCTATCGCTAAGCAGACAGCTAAATCGACTGCGTATTCAGAGACTTTAAAACCTCCCGCAACGTTTACATAAACATCGTGGTTACTTAAATTCAAACCTGCACGTTTTTCCAAAATAGCAATCAAAACTTGAAGTCTGGTATTGCTAAAGCCGCTGGAAGTTCTTCTCGGGTAACCGAAATTTGTAGGTACTGTCAAAGCTTGAATTTCAAATAAAAGAGGTCGGTAACCCTCCATAACTACGGTTACACAGGAACCAGAAGCATTAGGTAATCTTTGTTTTAAAAAAAGTTCCGAAGGATTTTTTACTTCTTTTATACCACTCTCCTCCATCTCAAAAATCCCCACTTCTGAAACAGCTCCAAATCTATTTTTGCTGGTTCTTAATATTCTAAAAAGATGCTGTGAATCTCCTTCTAAATATAAAATGGTATCAACGATGTGTTCTAAAACCTTAGGCCCGGCTACAACCCCCTCCTTTGTAACATGACCGACCAATACCATAGGAATTCCAGCCTTTTTGGCACTATTTGTCAGTATTTGAGAGCAACCTCTCACTTGTACAAGGGATCCCGGAGAACCTAAAAGTTCTTCTGAAAACAAGGTTTGAATTGAATCTACTATCACAAGCCCGATGTTTTCAGTTTTTTCAATACTATCTGAAATGGCTTCGGCACTTGATTCGGAAATTACTAAAAGATTATCAGCGTTGTAACCCATTCTGGTGGTGCGTAGTTTAATTTGTTCTGCACTTTCTTCGCCACATACATATAAAACATCGGTGTTTTTAAGATTTTTTGCAATCTCGGTAAGGATTGTACTTTTTCCGATACCGGGCTCGCCCGCCAAAAGCACCACTTGGCCGGGTACAAATCCCCCTCCTAAAACCCTATCAAACTCACCTATTCCCGAAGAAATTCTTTTAGGAGGTTCAGAGGATACGGAAGATAGTTTTACAGGTTTTTCATAATTACTCCTGGTAGAAGAACTCATGTTTGAACCTTTGGAACTTATGACATCTTCAACAAATGAATTCCATTCGTTACATTCCGGACACTGGCCTACCCACTGATGTGAGGTATATCCGCAATTTTTACAGGTATATACAGTCTTGAATTTAGACATAAATATATCTTATCAGACAGAAGGTAAAAAATAGTTTAATTATTTCTTTTTCTTTGAGATCTTCTTTTTGGAATCCTCTTTTGATTCATCCAAGTCATCTTCATTAAAATCTTCGACATCATCAACTATCTCTTTTTCTTTCTTCTTTTTATCATCTTTTTTATCAATGTTGGATTGATCTCTTGTGCTTAATGCAAGTTTCTGATTGGCTCCGTCAACTTGAATAACAGTTGCTGAAACCTTGTCACCCTCTTCAAGAGGAGACTCTGCCTCCGAAATATGAATTAAACCGTCTAAACCCTTTTCTAAGGTCACAAAAGCACCAAATGGTACTAT
>JAKLGS010000106.1 GCA_022710505.1 Patescibacteria group bacterium | reverse complement strand
ATTTACATAATTGGAAGCACTTGAATAAACCCGTTCTCGCAGCCTATAATTTCCCAGCCCCCGAACTCTTCCTCTTTAGCAACTCCGTCCGCAAATACCCGCTGCGATTTATAGTAAAAAAAACCCCGTTGGCCGAGAAAAGTAGACGATTTAGTCCATATGCTTATGCGTTAAACAATCCTATTTATTTTATTGACCCAGATGGGATGCAAGCACGTGAGAACGATTGGAAACCAGATGCAGACGGAAATCTAATAGCGGAAAAAGGAGACACCTATGGAACGCTAGGAAAACAATTAGGAATAACTGAAGATGAAGCGATACAACAGTATTCAGGAAGTGTTACTGAAGCTCCCAATTTTGCAGATACAAATCATCCAGACGGTCTTTGGAATAAAGAATTTCAGGAGGGAGATAAAGTTAATATAAATAATAACATGACTCGGGCTATAGAGAAATCAGAAGGTACTACTTTAAGTGAATATGAAGCTGGTGCTGAACGTATAGTAGATAGAAAAAATGATGATTACATTTGTGACCAAGGGAGTCAAATGGCTCAAGACGGTGTTGAAATAACACCTCAAAATGCTAAAAATTATAGTTTTTTTAGTAGAGATAATCAGCAACAAGTGTCAAATTTTAATGGTTTACCAATTGGTAAAGGAATAGCTAATATTGGCGGTATCCATGTTGTTGTGAACTATGGGCAAAGTAGTGATGGCACACAATATGTTTGGTCTAAATCTGGTTCTGGATTTAAACCCGAAGTTTTACCACTCTCAACAGTTGTTCAGCAATATGGAAAATCTATGTCAGATGTTAATTATTTCGTTAAAAAATAAAAATATGAATGTTAAGTATTTTGTTATAGCTATCGTGCTTTTATTCTTAGTCAGTTGTGATAAAAACACAGATGAATTTATTTTCACAAGTCATGAAAACAAGGAGTTTTCAACTAAGAACTTTGTTTTTTACTCTAACGATAATGAAGAAGTTTATTTATATTTGGAAAACAAAAAAGAAAGAGATATTATTTCAAAAAAGCCAATATTATCAGTTAAATTTAAGTCCAACAATGAAATATTAGAGGCAAAAATTATTGATATAGTTTTTTCAAGAGAATTAAATCGAAGTCCATTTATTATTGAAGTTGATAATAAAATTATTGCTCCAGTAAAAAAAGATAATAAGTATATGTTTTATATTGGACAAAAAAGTGATTTATCACCCAATATGTTGAAAGCTGTAGTTAGCAATACAAAAGGAAATATTCCTTAAATATTTCATCTATAAATCAATCCTTAAATTTTATTTAAGGATTGATTTATAAATGATTAAATTATGGGTTTTGGTTCACCACTAATTATGGAACATTACCGTTTATTTCTTCTCACATAAACGGTTATACCACTTAATCCACTTGCGTTGAAGTTTTATTAATTCCTTGTCTGTTGAATACATGTCAGCACTCCCAAAATCTTCACCAGTTATTTGCTTTAGTAAATAATTAGCTCTTCCAGAAACTCTAAAAAGGTCATCATCAATTACTTTTCCTGGTTCTAAAAGCATATCACCGTTCTCGACTCTGTAATTGATTACTAAATTAACAGAACCTTCTAAGCCTACTTCTTTTGTATTCGTAATCCTTTTAATTAACTCTTGAATGCCTGTTTTATAGTTAAAAACTACCCAATTTTCTACAGCACCCAAAGAAGTATATTTCATATCATTTTCAAATATTTCAAAGACATACTCTTGAGGTTTATCTTTTATCATTATGCTTAAAGAATCTGAGTACTTAAAAAATATATACTTATTTTTTTTAATATTTTCACTAAGTGATTTTGGTAAATATTCTTCATCTGGTAGTTCATTTTCTAAAAACACACTTTGGGCTTTACAGCCAAGTAAAGTACAGAAAAAGAAAAAAGGGACGATAAATTTTAATGTTTTTCTCATTACCTTTTGGTTTTTGTTACTTTAATTGGTTTTCTTGGGTTTAAGGGAATTGATCTTCCACTTCCATCTTTCATTTTTTCTTTTAGAGTTACTACTTGTCTAGTTATTGAACCATCTCTTTCTTTAAATGTAGTATCTGAACCCCCAAGCTCCGCAAAGTCTTCATAGCAGCAACGCTCCGCAAATGTCTCCCGACTTTGCGGAAAATATATTATTCATAGCGGCTCTGTTTCATAACCGCATTCGGATTCAATTCACTACTCAAAGAAATCTCTACTAATTCCACAGAAACAATTCCTTTGTTATTTACATAATTGGAAGCACTTGAATAAACCCGTTCTCGCAGCCTATAATTTCCCAGCCCCCGAACTCTTCCTCTTTA
>JAKLGS010000105.1 GCA_022710505.1 Patescibacteria group bacterium | reverse complement strand
AGTCACAAAATGTTGAGGCCAATAATTGGACTTCAGGTTATTTCAATAACATGAATAAAGTTTTATGAAACAAAAAATAGAACCAAAGGTTGAAGAAAAAGAGCAACCTAAAGTAATTGTGGACGAAATAAGAGTCCACTAACTCCGCCTGCGGAGTATTAAAATTTAGTTATAAAATAATGAAACTTAATTATGTTTTACAAACAAGATTCGATAAGCTGACAAAAGCCGATATTGAAAAAAGTTTTGAGGAACTAGTCAAAGAAAAACCAAAAAACTTTCATTATGATATCCGTCTAGAGAAGCAAAATGTCAACGAGCTTTCAACCTCGTATGACTCATATAGCCTATTTCCCACCAATGACCTGACAAAAATAAGTTCTGGCCATTTGTTTTTAAAAGAAGAAAATTCTACTTCATGGATGCAAACAGCTGAAGAACCAGCAATGGTGGCTCAGGTCAATAAGCGTAAGAATGGCTATATCAAAATCTTTACTCTAGAAAAAGCTCTCTATCATAAAAGTGCTGATAACTACGAATTTTATGGTGAAATACTAAATGGTCAATTTATCGCCAAAAAAGATAATGAAGATTATGTCACTCTAGAAAAATTAGAACTAGACGAAACCGCTTTGTCTGTGGAAAAATTAAATAAAGAGTTAGCCGATATCGTCAAAGCCGATATTAAATTAAATCGTTATTCATTAGAAAAAGCGATAGAGACTTTCCCTCAATTGGAAAAGTTCTTATAAAATTATGGATAATTACGACGAAAGAATACAAGAAGTTATCGCTAAAACTCGACTTGAAATTCTCGCCAAAGAACGAGAGGAATTTTTGGCTAAAAGAAAAAAATTAATTACCAAGTCTAAAAACGAAAGAGAATTATCTCTCATTAATTCACTTGAAAAATTAGCCGAAAAAGAAACAGTGGTAGTCGAGACCAAAGAAATTGTCTTCCCTGAATTCCAAAAAGTTACCTTAGAAGAAATAACTCAACCAATTAAAGTTGGAAATTTAAGTGAAATTAAGTTTCCTGAAACTCAAAAAGTCGAAGGTAAAGTAGAAGTTCAATTTCCTGAAACACAAAAAATAACAGGTAAAGTTGATGTCTCATTCCCCGATACCCAAAAAGTAATAGGAGAAGTGGCGCTGACTAATCTACCCAAAATACTCGACACTAAGATTTCTAATCTACCAGAAACATTCAAGATTGAAAATTTCCCTAAACTTCAAGAAGTTAAAATCACCAATCCTACCGAAACAATTAAGGTCTCTGAGTTCCCATGGGCTGAAGGTCAAACTGCCTCTCCGAAGGCTGACCCTACTAAATACATCCCAGTAAGACTCACGAACGGAAAAGAGTTCATAAATGCTCTTGCTGGAAAAGGAATGTCTATCGGCGGAGGTGGTGGCTCTGTAGTCCCATTCATCAATCCTGATGGAACAAAGGGTTATGCTAAATTAAACAATTCAGGTGCTCTCATGGTGGATACTGCTGAAAATGGAATCCCAGCCAATGACTACCAAGCACTAGCATATGACGTAAATGGAAATCTAAGCACAATAACCTTTAAATCAGGCGGTGTAAGTGGCTCAACCGTTGCCACTATGACACTAGGATATGATATTGGTGAAAACCTCGTTAGTATAGCTACAGTAATCTAATATGGCTAAAAAACAAATATTAACTTTGAAATTAACTGACCAAGTAGGGGCATCTATTTCTCACAAAGTAGATACCGATACTGGACTCGTAGCCAATTCGGACAAACTAATCCCATCTCAAAAGGCGGTTAAGACCTATATCGATGCGCTACCAAAGCCTTTAACTTTTAAAGGAACAATTAATCTACCAGCTGATTTCCCTACTCCAGCCGCTGTCCAAGAAGGTTGGATGTATCAAATCGCAACTAATGTAACTGATAACGATGCTACTAAAACAAATACTGGGTTATCTTTTCTTGTAGGAGATGAAATCGCTTGGAATGGAACAACTTGGGCAACTCTAGGCTCAACTGAAGTTTGGCAAAGAAATTCAGGCGGATATCTGTATCCCACAACATCTACTGACAAACTATATACTTTCAACGACCACAATATCTACTCCAACTCCGACGACGCTCTCATTAAAAATCTATCTTTCTATAAATCTCGTGGCACATACGCCTCTCCAACTGTCATCACATCAGGTGATTATCTCGGTGAAATAGTCGGCTATGGACACGACGGAACAAATTATATCAGAAGTGCGTCAATCAGATTCATTTCTGCTGGAACAGTTGGTTCTACAAGAATACCGTCAAGAATTGACTTTTATGTTTCAACCGATGCTACCCCAAGCGTA
>JAKLGS010000104.1 GCA_022710505.1 Patescibacteria group bacterium | reverse complement strand
AACAATCATTTTATCTGAAACCAATTTCTTATCCTCTTTTGATAAGATAGCTCTGGATAAGGATTTCTTCGCTGTTTTAATTCTATGCTCCCACATATCGTTATGGGACTTTTTATTAGCCGAAGATCTTATATTCTTTTTTGCTGACTTAGTATTTGCCATATCAGGGTTGTATAATATCATAACTGTAGGAAAGTAAAAAGCACATTTCCTGTAAATGAATGTTATTAAATTTTAAAAACAAAAACTTAAACGGGTTTTTATTTAAAACCCAAAATACAATTCTTTCGGCTGCTGTAATATTAGGCGTAGCAAGTGGTGTGAGCGCCGTTCTGGGTCTTGTAAAAACAAGGTTGTTGGCAAGTTACTTTGGGGTTTCAAAAGAATTAACTATCTTTTACACTGCGGATAAAATACCGAATCTTATATATTCAATCTTAATTGTGGGTGCCGTATCAACGGTATTTATTCCCATATTCACAGGCCTTTTAAAAAAAGATAAAGAAGAAGCCTTTAAGGTAGCTTCGTCAATTATCGGAACTACTTTTATATTTTTCATCACTGTTGGGGTAATTATGTTTGCCTTCTCACCAAATATAATTAAGCTTCTATCTGTCGGTAAATTTTCAGACGAAGACATCAAACTCGGTTCAAATCTTATGCGGATAATGCTGGCTTCACAGATATTTCTGGTTGCAGGAAGCCTGTCTACAAGCGTTCTGCAATCATTTAAATATTTTATAATCCCAGCTATAGCTCCCATTTTTTACAACATTGGAATGATCGCCGGAACAGTTTTTTTATCCAGCAAATTGGGGATTTACGGACCTGCAATAGGGGTAGCAATGGGCTCAATAATGCATTTTATAATCCAAATCCCGTTGTTAAAAAAATCAGGATTTAGATTGTTTTCTCGTATAGATCTAGCGGACAAAAACTTCAAAAAAACGTTCTCGCTCGTACCTCCAAGAATAGCCAGTGTTTTAATAGTTAATTTAGTACAAACAATAAACAACAGTTTAGCAATATTAGTTTCAGCACCTTCCGTAATATTTTTAAAATTTGCCGATCAGCTTCAAACACTTCCTGTAAATTTATTTGGAATATCTATGGGTGCGGCCAGCTTACCTACTCTATCCTCTCAATCCGCTCCCGAAGAAAGAGAGAAATTTAAAGAAACATTTTTAACTTCTTTGCACCAAACAATTTATTTGGTAATGCCGTTGAGTGCTATCCTTTTAGTACTTAGAGTTCCTGCAATAAGACTGGTTTACGGGGTAGGAAATTTTCCATGGGAAGCAACTATAAGAACTGCACAGACACTAGCTTTCTTTAGTATTTCAATATTTTCCCAGAGTGCCGGCTATTTAACTACCAGAGCTTTTTATGCGCTTAAGGACACCTCAACCCCGGTTAAAGTAAACATTTTAACAGCAATTATTAACATTTTTGTATCTGTTTACTTTGTTAGCACACTGAAGCTCGGGGTGTGGTCTATTGCTTTATCTTATGCGGGGACATCTATGCTAGATCTCCTCCTTCTAATATATTTTCTTAATAAAAAAACAGGTGGTCTGGATAAGAAAAAACTCATTGTCCCATTTACTAAAATTTCTTTTGCAACAGGTTTAATGGGAATAATGCTTTATATACCAATGAAACTTTTGGATAAATACGTGTTGGACACTACCAGAACAATTAATCTTATAGCTCTTACAGGATTGGCTGGAATCGTGGGCATGGCAACGTATCTTTTAATTACACACTTATTAAAAGTTGAGGAAATTCAGCTTTTTTATAAATTACTAAGAAAATTAAGATTATCAAAAGGCGATATTAAGGCAGAGGCCGTAGATTTAGCGACAACTGAACAAGAAACTGTATAATCAACCTATGTTTCAAGAGAAAATCCGAAATTTTTGCATAGTAGCCCACATAGACCATGGTAAATCTACCTTGGCAGACAGGCTATTAGAAATTACCCATACTTTAGACAAAAGAAACATAATTGAACAAACTTTGGACTCAATGGATTTGGAAAGAGAAAAAGGAATTACCATTAAACTTAAATCCATAAGAATGGAATACCAAGGGTACCAATTAAATCTTATCGATACCCCGGGCCATGTTGATTTTTCATACGAGGTTTCAAGATCACTGGAAGCCTGTGAGGGCGCCATTCTTTTAGTCGATAAAACCCAAGGGATTCAAGCTCAAACTGTTTCTAATTTTTATAAAGCAACAGACTCGAATTTAAAAATTATTCCGGTCATTAATAAAATAGATTTAGATACAGGAGATATTGAAAAAATTAAAAAAGATATGTGCCAAACATTCGGTTTTGAAGATA
>JAKLGS010000103.1 GCA_022710505.1 Patescibacteria group bacterium | reverse complement strand
GACAGTTTTTTAGAAGCGGTAGAAAATAAAATCAACAACCCCGGCTTTTATATAAAAATCAGAGTAATTTCTATTGCCGAAGATAAAATTCAAGCGGAATCTCAAATACAAAACCTTGTAGCTGCTTTTGAGCAATTCACGGACATTAGTTATAACCGATTTGTAAGAAAAAATGCCATAAATACTAAAAAATTTGTCGAAGACTTCATTTACAGAAGAATCGGGGTTAAAAGATTGGTAATCCCTATATTAGGTTTAAAAATTAAATCCAATGTTTCAGTATTAAATAACGTAGAAATGGCAACAATATTTCATTTTCCTAATAAAGACATAACTACGCCTAACCTAATCTGGCTGGGTGCAAGAAAATCCGCAGCACCAATGAATCTACCGGATGAAAATGACGGTGTCTTTATGGGCTGGAGTACTTTTAGAGGAATAAAGAAAAAAGTATTTATTAGAGATGAAGACAGAACAAGACATGTGTACATAGTAGGTCAAACAGGTTCCGGAAAATCACAACTCATGATGTGGCTCGCTTTACAAGATATAAAGAGAGGTGAGGGGGTAGCAATAATTGACCCTCACGGTACAGATGTAAACGAACTCTTGGAAAAAATACCACCGGAAAGAAAAGAAGATGTGATACTTTTTGACGCTGCTGACAGAGAAAGACCTCTTGGATTAAATATGCTGGAAGCAAAAGACGAGACTGAAAAAAACATGATAATTAATTCTTTCATTGCTCTTCTTTACAAACTATATGACCCCAACCACCAAGGAATCATGGGACCTCTCTTGGAAAGATCTATTAGAAACGTAATGCTTACTGCAATGGTAGACCCTGAAGCCACAATGATTGATGTATTAAGGATGTTTATTGATGAGAAATACTCCAAAAAATTCCTCGATAAAGTAACGGATCCTTTAGTAAGAAGATACTGGACAGACGAAGTAGCCAATACAACTCAAAACAGAAAGGGCGAGACGATGGGTTATTTTGTTTCAAAATTTGATCGAATTACTACAGACAACACTATGAGAAACATCATCGGCCAGAAAAAATCTTCAATTAATTTTGATGAAATAATGGCTCAGAAAAAGATTCTTTTGGTAGATTTAGCCAAAGGAAAGCTTGGTGAGGAAAACTCAAATTTCCTTGGATTGCTTTTAGTCCCAAGAATTCTAACCTCTGCCCTAAGAAGACACCAATTAAAAGGGGACTTCCCTAATTTTTTCCTTCATGTGGATGAATTTCAAAATTTTGCCACACCCGACTTTGCAACTATCTTATCTGAAGCAAGAAAGTATAAATTAAATCTCACAGTTGCGCACCAATTTATTAATCAACTTCCAGAAGACATTAAAACAGCCATATTTGGAAACGTGGGAACTACGTGTGCTTTTAGAGTTGGTATAGATGACGCAGAATATTTAGAAACGCAATTTGAACCTAATTTTACAAAACAGGATTTAAGTAACCTTCCCGTCGGTAACGCATACTTAAGACTACTGGTTAAAGGACAACCCTCTCCTCCATTCTCTTTATTTATAGACTGGAAAGATTTAACATCCGTTCCTAAGGATCCGATGGTTGCAGAAGAGATAAGAGAGTTATCAAGATTAAAATACGGGACACCTGTCCAAGAAGTAGAAGCTTTTATAAACCAAAGACTCGAAGAAGACGCATTACCCGAGCTAACACCAGATAAATCACCTTTTTCAAAACTACCTTTTTAGATAATTTTAATAATTGGCACTAATATAATATTATTTGTATAATCATAACAATGTTAAATCTTCCGTCATTTAAAAAAACATACGAGGACACAAACAGATTCCTTACTCTTAATATAAACGCAAAGGACGTTAAATGCCTTTCCTTCTATCTTGATGGGGATATATTCAAAATAACCGGCTTCGGCAGTCAAGATTTGCCTGAAGGATGCGTTAGGAATGGGATGATACTAGACCAAGACACAGTTGTAGAGGCAATAAAAACATCGGTAGAAATTGCTAATAGAGACTCCGTTGAAAAAATAAAAAAGGTCATTGTTGGTATTGACGGAGGCGTAACTACAGGAATAACCACAACTCTTAGAATGAAAAGGCCCACAGCAGAGCCTATCACACCAGACGAGGTTAAAACATTGTACGAAAAAGTATCTGAAATTGCTTTTACGCAAGCAAAAAACAGGATAATAGAATCTACAGGGGATCCGGGATTAGATCTGCAAACTATCACAACTTCAGATGTATATATAAAAATAGATGGGCAAAAAGTAGCCGTCTTAGAAGGTCAGAGGGGACAAAACGTTGAGATTGCGGTTTTTAACTCTTTCGTTCCGGATTTTCATATTAAATCCCTTCAGGACAGCATAAAAAAGGC
>JAKLGS010000102.1 GCA_022710505.1 Patescibacteria group bacterium | reverse complement strand
GGGCTGGGGTCAGGGTTTTCGTTTGCATCTCCTTTGAAATAGAAATAATATTTATCTTGCAGCTTAGAAATTTTTGTAATTCTGTGAGTTATAACATTTTTATTTTGAAGAGTTCTGTAAGATGCAACATCACCTATTTTGAAAACATTGTCCTTTCGTATTAAAACCAAACTTCCTTCTTTGATTGCGGGCCCCATTGAGGAGGTAACTACTTTTAGTATTTTTATTTGGTAATAATCAAAAATTAAATAAGTACAAATAAACAAAATTATTATTAAAACAGTTTTTAGTTTCGATAATTTGGATTTAAGCATATTAATCAGGGGGCTCCGGCTGCCCGAAGGGCAGCCGGAGCCCTTTCCTCGGTTACCCACTTGTTAAAATTAACTTTGTATTGAGTTAAACTCAAAATCAAATACTGCTGAAGCTCCTTGTTTTAGTTCACTTATTGTTGGAGCTGAAAATCTAAGAATTAATTCCATAACCTGCCCGTAGTAAAGGTCTCCCAATGTAAACCCTTCCGTTTTCCACTTTATAATACTTTTCTTTCCCACAACAGGGCCCTCCTCACCTGCATCTACTATTCCATTCTGATTAGTGTCATACCATTTTATTATTTCAACCTGAATGTCTGATCTTAATTCTTGAGGATCATTTGCTGTTTCATAAAAGGCATTTGTAGATATACTAATTTTTGAAGAAGCCATACTTATAAGTTTCAACAAATAATCTTGAGTCCATCCCGGACCAATGTTTGTAAAAGTCGGACCAGGAAGTTCATCTTTGTAATTTGAAGGATCTGTTCCCATAGATAATGATTCTAGAAACATTAAGTTTGCACTTCCTACACTAAAAGATGAACCTAAAACCTTAGCTTTATCAGAGAAAGCTGCGTATGTTATGCCGGCAATTAAAGAAATAACGATTAAAGATGACCCGATTAAATATAGTAATTTTTTCTTTTTCATATTTTCACCTCCTTTCTAAATAATTAAATACTAATAAGGTTTTGTGCTTTCATGCTCATAAAATCATTGCTGGTTACTATAAGGTGATCTGTTAAAGGTATTCCCATGTCTATTCCTGCCCTAAATATTCTTTTTGTTACCTTTCTATCCTCGTCGCTCGGGTCGGGTTCATTAGAAGGGTGATTATGGACAAGTATTATTGAATAAGCATTTTTGTTTAGGGCTTTTTTAAAAATTTCACGAGGGTGTATTAGCGTTTCATTAATAGTTCCTTTAGATATGACCTCTTTTGATATCAGTCTGTTTCTGCTATCCAGACAGATTAAAAATAAGTATTCCTCTTCTTTGTTGATAACTTCCTTCCTAATCAGATCATAGACATCCTTTGGACTTTTTATTTTTATGGCGTCTTCTTTGAAAGGTGTTAAATAACGTTTTGATATTTCCTCCACAGCTTTTATTGAGGTTGCCTTTGCAATATCAATATTTTTAAAGTTTTTGAGTTGCTCAATATCCGCCGATAGAACCTTCTTTAAATTGCCAAATTTTAAAATAAGTTCCCTGGAAAGACCGGTAGCGGACGTATCTTTTCCTCCTGATCTTATTATTATCGCCAGCAGCTCAACATCTGTAAGAACTTCAGATCCTTTTTCAACCATTTTTTCTCTTGGTTTTTCTTCTTTTTGTAAATCTTTAATCTTCATATTATCTTTCTTGGATATAATCTATATCACTACTAAGGTTGTATCAATGTATGTTGTTCTATTAAAAATAGAAAATGAATAATAACCATGAAATAGCTAAGAAAATAAGGGAGATTAGGTTGGAAAGGAACCTTTCTCAGGATAGGTTTGGGAAGAAGATAGGTAAGTCGGGTAAAACGGTTTCTGCTTATGAAAATGGTAAATGCACCCCTTCCTTTTCAGTACTTGATTCAATATCTCAAGTTTACGATGTCACTTTTTTACATCTCAAAAAAAGTAAAGAAGAACAGCTTAGAGATAAAATACAGAGTGTAAGAGAAATAATTAAAGATTTAGAAACAACACTGTTGAGCAATAGAACAGAGTAGGTTGGTAATTTATCTTTTTGAGTATTGAGGTTTTTTCCTCGCTTTATGGAAGAAAGGTTTCTTTCTTTCAACCATTCTTGAGTCTCTGGTCATAAAGCTTTGTTTTCTTAAAACTTTATCAAATTCTTCATCAATTTTAGACAAAGCTCTTGAGATGCCAAGAATTATTGCGTCCATTTGTGAAGGTTTTCCTGAACCTGATAGTTTAATAGTAGCGGAGTATTTTGCTTCCGGATGTGAGACTCCGATCGCGTGGAAAGGTTTTTCCCACTTTGTTTTATCTACATTAGATTCAAAATAATCGTTTATACTTTTGCCATTAACGGTGAACTCACCCTTTTTATCCCATAAAAATACC
>JAKLGS010000101.1 GCA_022710505.1 Patescibacteria group bacterium | reverse complement strand
GGTTTCGAAAAAGAACCTGTTTTAGAACACGGTACAGGGGTCGCTACTTTTTTCGTAAAGGTGCCTAACAAAAGAAAGTTCGAGGCATATTTTAATAGAAAATGGCATGAAAACGCAGACCCTGTAAATTTTGCGGTTGGAAAACCAACTTATGATAGTTACAAAAGTGAAGGAAAAAAAGACGTAGGAAAAAAAGTAAGAGAGTTTATTAATAAAAGCAAGGCAAAAAAAACTAAATAGCAAGTAATAAAGCTAATGGCGGTTAAAGAAATACTTTGGCCGCCTTTTTTTAAATATTCCAAATACAAAATGGTAGTTAAGGTGATAAAATAACTCTGTCGTCGGGGTGTGGCGCAGTTGGCTAGCGCGTTCGCATGGGGTGCGAGAGGCCGCAGGTTCGAGTCCTGTCACCCCGACCAGAAAGTTAGGTATCATCCGAAGGGTGGTAACTATCTTTCTGTTTTGACAGGACGAGAATGCCGGACTGAGGAACGAAGTGACGAAGGAGGCGGGGTCGCGAGCTTTAGAGACTCTTACGAATGAATATGAGTTAGAGTGTCTTAAGACACGTGACCGAGTCCTGTCACCCCGACCAGTAAACGGGCAAGCAAACCTTTAGGTTTGATTGGCAGTTTTTTCTGACAAGAAGTATCTAAAATTTAATTAATCTTAATCGTGGATAAAATTTCTTGCGCCTCAGATAAACTTATCCCACCCTCTTTATCTGAGAAGTATGCACCTGCAATATATCGCACACCGTTTTTATTAAATTGATACCTAATCTCAATAACACCTGGGGGGGATTCATAAACTTCCTCGTTTTTAAAAACTTTTACTTCTACACCATCGATGATAATATTACCCTCTCTTGTATAATTACCTTTGTTAATACGATAATGAGGCCCTATTTCATAAGATTCCAGCATATCGTAAACAGACCTTTTATAATTGTAGATATCTCCACCCTCACTATTAATACACACGCAAGGTACTTCTGAAATGTAAATAGAGGCCTCGGTAACCGCCATCCATGGAGAAGAACTCTTTTTTACAACGATAACCCCGAATTCGGATTCCTCTATAACGTATTCGTCTGTTACTTCTACTGAGAATGTACGAACATGCTCCCAGGATTCGCAGGCGTCTCTATCTAATTCTGACTTTAATCTATTTATAATATCCTGATTCTTTTGTAATTCGGATTCTAATTTTTTAATAGTCATATCTTTCGAGAAAAAGACAGATTGAGAATCTTCATACGGATATTTTTTTTCTCTGACCGCCACCAACAATGATTGCATAAATGTCGTGGAAGAAACTTTTACGATGTGATTTAAAGTTAGAAATATCAAAAGAGGATATATAAACATCGGAATATAATTCGATTTTACATTGGTTTTGTTAAATATTATTAGAAGTACAGTTAAAATTATTGGCATTAATGTAATTAAAGATAGGGTTAGTATCCCAAAAGACAAACCGAATATTTCTAAAGGCCTGACAGTGCTAATCCCCGCAAAAGTGTGTAAAAATCTACCTAACATAAGCGTTAAAAATATTGAAACGATTGTTAAATAAACCTTTAAGACTATCGGCCTTGGAATAAACACCCACGGTATTACAATAATTAAAAAATAAAGACCAACTAACACAGACGAAAATCCAATAAAATCTTCCGAACCTGGAATTTCCTCATTGTATAAAGCCAGAAAAAACCAAACAAAAAAAATTAGCATTAATGAAATAATAAAGTGTATCCTTGGGATTTTCTTCCATGATTTAATTTTATCGAATTTCATCCTAATAAAATTATAGCATCTCATAAGTTCAGTAAGCTATTAAAATTTTTAGACGTCTTTAAAAATAAGGTTGCTGTTTGTATCTTCTAAAAATTAGAACTTGTATCAATATATTGTTATTTGACCATATTGTATACTGAAATCAATACAACAAAGGAGGAGGAAATGAGAGGCCAAAGAATAAGATTTTCAAGTTTTTTAGTACCACCCCTGCCCCCATGGATATTTATTAAGTACGGCAAGTACATAAAACTAAAACATTGGGCGAATACAGGTTATTACGGTTCGGGAGGAAGTATTAAAGCAGCCATAGAATATATTGAAAAAAAGGTAAAAGAAGTTGAAGAAGATAGAGAGGGTAATGGGTAAAAAATCTAAATCCAAACGCTCTCTAAATTTTATTTAAAAACCAACCTACCCTCAACTTCTCTGCTAACATTCTGGTTGTTTCTCATCCACTCCTCTAAAACCTCAGCCGCAGAAGTCGATATAACTTTGTTTTGACCTGATTCTAAAAGCTCTTTTTCACTTATATTTAAGTAAGCTTGACAATTTTGTAGATGATAGCCTTGAATACATATTGAGTACAGAAAATTATCCATAACATCGGAGTCGCGGATTTTCAAAGA
>JAKLGS010000100.1 GCA_022710505.1 Patescibacteria group bacterium | reverse complement strand
CGGATGTTTTACTTAAAGATCAAGAAACACTGGAAGGACCGTTTAACATGTCTTTATGCAATTTAACTATATTGATGTAAATCAAGCATATACGGGGGTAAGGCATTACCACTAACGGCCCGGCGGTATGTTTTAGTAGGCGTAACCCGACGACAGCACCGGGCAGTGTCCTGGTACCCCGCGCCAGCGGGGCCGATAAACTGTCACGGTGCAAGGAGGGTTTGGCGCGCGTTTTTGCCGTCATGGTACAATTTTTATTGAGTTAAGGCGCGATCGCGGTACAATGTTGATCGGAGCCGCGAATTTATCCCCGGTTACAAAGCTGGTTGGGTGCACTGGCGCAGTGTCGCGGTAGAGACTATCTCGAAGCCAAAAAACTGTCAAGGTATACTGGATTTTTAGTGCGAGCAGGTGAGCGTGTCCGGGTGGAAGAACCATTACAAATTTGTCTTGAGTGCAGGAGCTAAGCAAAAACCGTGACAAGCCTATTAAACATACCGTCCGTGTTATGGCAAGTTTTATTTTATATTTCTTATTGTCACGATGTTTGCTAAAAATGTTACAAGATATTGTAGTCCAAGGATAATAACCTTGAACATATTTCTGCGATTCATCTTAGGACGAACAATTTTAATATAAGTTGTTTTAATCACCCTGTCTTTAGAAATATCCAATTTGTCTCTTCGCTCCAATCTATATTCCTCACGTGTGTCTTTCATACTCATTTTATAAAAAGTGTTTATTCAAAGATATGATAGACAGTATTTTAAGTGAAATGTAGTTATTAACAGAATAATATTATAATTTTGATATATTCTACAAATACGTGTTATGTGTTGATAATCTGATGAATATGGAGGTTAAAATAAAATTGTCAAGAAATATCTGATATATAATATGTTAAGTAGTGTTTGAAATTAGTTATTAACAGAAATAAATAATATGTCAGTTATATTATAGTCATCTATGTAATAATTTGTATTATATACTATTATGAATCGAAAAGTTAAAATTTACCAAGTTTTTGGTTATTCGATGATTCCTGCGCGTTATGGATCATCTACGAGAAAAGAAGAGTTTTTCTTTGGACAATTCTCAAATCTTATGAAAGCATATAAAGTTTTATCTGGTCCTGGATTACAATCGTATTCTTTAATTGCAAAAAAGATAAAGCTAGACGCAATTTATTCAGCATTTGATTTAAAAGTGTTAATCAATCACAAAAAATACAATAGTCAAAGAGTAGCTATTAAAGTTGTATACCTTAATGATTTGTCCTTCATCAGTCAGACTGATCTATTAAGGAAAGAAATTTTGAAAGAATTTTACTATGCTGATTATGGTAAAGATTTCAGTAAGGGTAGATTTTATATCAACAAGGGAAAGGTTCAAAGACTAGATCGCCCTTATGGTTCTGGAGCATGATAATTCTACTGAAGGTTGCAATCATGGCAAGATTATTTCCTTTCGTATGAGTTTAAATGTTTGATCAGCAGTATATATCTGATATAGTGGTATATCTAGATTATTCGCTAGTTTTTTAATAAAGGGTATCTGATTTTCTGGGAATGTCAAACCAATCATAATACAATTAAAACACTCTTTAGTAATTTTAATTTTTCTTTTTTCAATAGTAAGCTCATTTGGATAGGTATTAAAATAGAATCGATACTCTTTTTCGTACCTCCAATTATTAGCTTTCGAATGCGATTTCTGAAACATTTTTTGAATGAAATCATCAAATGGATCTATTAGAGGGAAGGTTTTCCTGTAAATAACACTTGCTGCAGTAGCATTTGTTAGATGATAATCATATAGTTTCTCTCGATTAAATCCTACACAAAATCCTGAGTGGTTTGATGAATAATGAGCCCACATTAAAATATTGTTCCAAACTTTGGTTGTACAGAAAATCCCAAAATACATATCACCTTCCTTAAGATACCTTTGGTTTAGGTTTTTTTGATAGAATGCAGTATTCTCTTTTAGATCTTTCTTCAAAAACGCTATGTACTTAGGAATATTGATTCTATTAGCCTTTAAATAATCTATGTTTCGAATTACAAACTGATTAAAATACTTATCAAGTTTCTCATCTGAGTTTAACATTGAAAAACTTTCGGGAATACAACAATCAAAAGGATCATTGAATTCTGATGGAGAGGAAAGAAATATCTCTTGTTGTGTTAGTATCCTTCGGTGATATTTATTTCTCCAATCTCGATACTTATAAATGATTTTTGGATGATCAGATTCTTTTAGTACTGTATGCTCTGTTAAAGGTTCCATCAAGATTTTTTATCTGTGTAGATATGCCCCAAATTTGCCATAACGGCCAGGTGGTATAATTTCGTAAGCGTTACCTGACGCAGCACCGGGCACTGATCCAGGTACCCGCCGGTAGGCGGGCCGAGAATGAGTCACGGTGC
>JAKLGS010000010.1 GCA_022710505.1 Patescibacteria group bacterium | reverse complement strand
ACCCCAACAACTTTTTGTTTTTCGAGATCTTCCAACGCTTCGTTGTACTGACTTTCTGTTGTCACGTGGACATATATTGGATTTTCTGGATCAAATTTCAATTCCATACGAAGTTATATTAACAGTTAATATCAAATAAATTTACAAACAGAGGTTAGGGTATTTGATACTTTTTACTGTATTAAGCTCTTTATAAGAGGTATTGCATAGTCAGGTTTTACTTTTCCTCCAGTTTCTCTCATTATCTGACCAAACAAAAACTGAATAGAGCTCTCTTTACCATTTTTGTAATCTTCTACTGCTTTAGGGTTATTCTCCATCACCTTTATAATTAAATCTCTAAGGGCATTTTCATCAATTAATTCATCTGGAACCTGTAAATAATCTTTAAATTTATCAAATGTCCATAAGTGGGTTTCTTTTTTGTTTATTAAAGCACTTGCCATTTTTTTAGAATCTAAACCCTTTTTTATAAACTCTTCAAATTTATTTACTATCTCCATACCAAAATTATCAACCAAAACAATAGATTCTGAAATTTTTATTCCATAATTCTGAACTAATCTCTTTTTTATCATGTGGGGAAGTTCAGGAAGTTCTTTTTTTAACTCGTTTATATAACCGTTGCTAAAAACCATCGGGGGAATATCAGGTTCGGGAAAGTACCTGTAATCTTTGGCGTCTTCTTTAGTTCTTTGGGGAACTGTTTTTCCTGTAGTTTCATTGTAACCCCTATTCTCTTGTATGGGCATCTCTCCTTTTTCAAAAACCTGCAACTGCCTATCTATTTCAGCAAGGACCGCCTTTTCCATAAACCTAAATGAATTAATGTTTTTTACTTCCACCTTATAATTACACAGCTCTCCTTTTTTCTCCATTTCTTGCGTTCTAAGTGAAATATTAGCCTCAAGTCTCATTTGTCCTTTCTCCATATCAACATCACCAATATCCAAAAACCTAACTGTCTGTTGAATTTTTTTACAAAAATCTACCGCATCAACGGTGTTTGAAAAAACTGGTTTTGTTACAATTTCTACTAAGGGCATCCCTGATTTATTAAAATCTAAAAGAGTTCTATCACCTTCATGGAAAGATTTTGCCACATCCTCCTCTAAATGAATCCTTTCTATATCTGCAATAAAACCCGAATCAAGTTCTACTTGACCACCCAAGCACAGTGGTTCTTTATATTGTGATATCTGATATCCCTTGGGAAGATCGGGATAAAAGTAATGTTTTCTATCAAATTTAGAGTTTTGGTTTAGACTACAACCAAGAGCTAAACCTAGTAATTGTGTTTTTTTGACAGCGTCTTCGTTGGGAACCGGAAGTGCTCCCGGAAGGCCTAAACACACCGGACATGTGATTGAATTAGCTTCTTTTTCCCATATATCAGCACTACACCTGCAAAACATTTTTCTTTTTGTTCTTAAATGCAAGTGTATTTCAAGACCTAAAACTAATTTGTAGTTGTCTCTTGTTACTTTTTCCATATTAAATAAATTTTTTAAATTAAACCCGAACCCCTAATTTTTCTAAACCTTCTTTTAAATCTTGGACTGCTTTGGTAACAACGAAATAAGGAGGTTCGTACCCAGACTCATGAACCAGATTATTTCTTACCTTGTGAGCTTCCCAGATTCTATTGTACTGATCTCTTTCAAAAAAACTCTCTGCATTTTTTAACCTCTCCCCCATCGTTTCTCCGTCAAAAATGTCTTTTAAAGCGTTATCCAAGGATTTATCCGCAGTAATAAGAGCTTGCCTAAGTTGTGACGGACCTTTTTGGGATAAGAGAATTTCAACATTTTTCCAATCTCTCTGAACTTTCTCTCTTGTTTCAACTGTAATTATTTTTCTTTTAATGCTTTTTTTAAATAAATTAAATAAACACATATTTATAAATCATAAAGATGGAAAATCTTTATGAAAATCAGTCCCTTCTTGAAATAAATTGGATACTTCTATTATGTCTTTTTCGCCAAAAATATTACCGATGAATTGTAATCCCACAGGCATCCCTTGACTAAAACCGCAGGGAATAGAGATTCCCGGTAAACCTGCCACACTGCTGGGTTCTGATAAAAGATCCATAAGTTCTCCGTACATCGATGATTTTTCACTTTGACCGAGTTCAGGAGCAATACACGGCATAGATGGAGCAACAATTAAATCAATTTTTTTAAAAGCTTCTTCAAAATCATTTTTTATCAGGGTTCTCACTTTCTGAGCTTTTGAATAATAGGCATCATAATACCCTGCGCTTAAAGTGTACGTTCCAAGCATTATTCTTTTTTTAGCTTCAAATCCAAAGCTTTTTCGATCGTTACCGTATCTTATACCGTCAAGTCTGGCTAAGTTAGATGAAACCTCGGATCTTTGTAGAATTGTGTAAACAGCTATGGAATATTTTGGGTCTAAGAGATCCATTTCAATTATTTCTGCTCCCATCTCTTCAAGAATTTTCACTGCATCCTCAACTTTTTGCTTTACTTCAGGCTCTAAATCAATATTAAAATAAGATATTGGTTTTCCTATTTTAAATCCTTTTAAACTAAAATTATTTGAGGGTGTGTAATCTTCAACTTCAGCTGGAGAAGAAGTAGCGTCACGGTGATCTTTTCCTGCAATAATATTCAAAACATAAGCGGCATCTTTAACATCTTTAGTTATGGGACCCGGGCTATCTGTTGAGGAAGCCATTGCTACAACTCCATATCTGCTGACTCTACCATAAGAAGGCTTCAAACCTGTAACGCCACACCAAGAAGCAGGACCTCTAATACTTCCTCCGGTCTCACTGCCAATTGAAAACAGACACATGTTAGAAGCTACAGCAGCAGCTGAACCACCCGAAGATCCTCCGGGTACTCTGTGAATATCCCAAGGATTTTTTGTTGGGTAAAAATCGGATGTTTCGGTTGTAGAGCCGTGAGCAAAGGCATCCATATTAGTTTTTCCAAGAAGAATAGCCCCAGCTTTTTTCAATCTTCCCGTTACGGTAGAATCAAAAGGAGGTACATAATTCTTAAGAACATTTGACCCAGCGGTGGTAACCAACCCCTTTACAGAAAAATTATCTTTACATAAATATGGAATCCCTAATAATGGTTTATTTTCAAAAATTACCGCACCAGTACCTGCTATCTCTTCGTCTGCTCTTTTAGCCTCCTCCAAAGCATTTTTAGAATTAAGGGTAATCAGAGCTTTTATTTTTTTATCAACATTATTTATTTGATTTAAACAAGCCTCCGTTATTTGTACAGAAGTAAACTCGCCTTTTTTTAAACCTTCTACAGCCTCGTGAATTGTAAGTTCATTTAATTTTTTCATCTTTTAAAAACAGGCTTAGTTGAGAATAAACCTTTGTAATTATCGCTAGAATTAGATAAAGCCTCCTCTTTAGTTAAAGAATCAGCTTCACTATCATCCTGAAAAACATCTGTTAGACCGGTAACTTGAAACGTCTCTCCCACCTTTGAAGTATCGAGCTCTTTTAAGGTTTGGATGTAACCAAGAGTGTCACTCAAAAGGGTGGTTAACTTGTCTACTTCTCCTGAAATATCAAGATTGGCTAAATCCGCAATTTTTTTAACTTCTTCTTTTGAAATATATTTATCAGACATATAAAAATTACATGGCCTCAAGCCTTCTGATCCTTTCTGCAATAGGAGGGTGAGTGTCAAAAAAGCTTGAAACTTTATTTCCAAAATTTCCCCTAACGGGATCACTTATATAAAGATGAGCGGTAGCACTGTTTGCTGCCTCGAGAACATCTGTGTCTTGAGATATTTTTCTTAAGGCATCTGCTAATCCCTTAGGATATCTTGTAATCATTGCAGATGTAGAATCAGCTAAAAATTCTCTTTTCCTGCTGATTGCAAACTTTATTAATGTAGCAATCAAAGGACTAATCATTAAAAAAAATATACCTAATAAGAAAATTACTCCACTAATAGAATCATCGTTACTGCTTCTTTTTCCTCTTCTAAAAAAAGCACCTCTTGTGAACCAATCTGCTATTAGAGATAAACTTCCAACTAGTATACTAACTATGGACATTAATCTGGTATCAAAATTTCCGATATGAGACATTTCGTGTGCTATTACACCTTCAAGCTCCCTTTTTTCAAGTCTCTGAATAATACCTGTTGTTAAGCAGACAACACCATGTTTTGGGTCCCTGCCTGTAGCAAAAGCGTTCATAGAATTATCGTTTATTATGTAAACTTTTGGTTTTGGAAGTCCTGATGCGATCGCAATATTATCTACGAGATTATAAACTTCAGGTGCTTCTTCATACTTAACTTCTTTAGCTCCGGAAATTCCTAAAACCATTTTATCTGAATTAAAATAAGAAATAAAACCGGAAACTCCCGATACTACCAAAGCGGTACCTAATACTGAGGCACCTCCAGCTTCAGTGAAATATTCCCCAATAAACCAAGACAAAGCCGATATTATAGCTACAAACAAAGCCATAATAAGAACAGTGTCCCTCTTATTAGAACTAATGTTCTGATATATGTTAGGCATACTAATTTACTTTAAAATTTTACTTCTACGTTTTCTCTTTCTGCTTCTTGAACCTCAAAGAATTCCTGAGGTTGGAATTTGAAGAAACCGGCAACTACATTGTTAGGAAATACAGCAATTTTTTCATTGTATTGTCTAACTACACTGTTGTAAAACTGTCTGGAATAGGCAACTTTGTCCTCAGTATCTGCTAATTCTTTTTGCAATTCTCCAAAACTTGCCTGAGCTTTTAGTTCAGGATAAGCCTCTGCCACCGCGAATAGATTTTTCAACGCTCCGCCTAACATCTGATCTGCTTCCCCGGCTTCTTTAGGACTACTTGCTGACATTAATGCCGCTCTTGCTTGAGTTACTTTTTCAAACACTTCCTTTTCGTGTGATGCGTAACCTTTTACAGTCTCGACTAAGTTAGGAATTAAATCTGTTCTTCTCTTTAGTTGAACGTCAATCTGACTCCAAGCCTCCTTAATTCTCACACCTAATGTTACTAAGGAGTTATACACTCCCATAATAAACAAACCTAATATAACGACTATAGCTAAAATACCCCAAATCATCTAATATCACCTCCCTTTTAAAAATATATGAACGCTAAAATATTACATTAACTTAATTTTTTTAACAAACTCATCATATTTTAAAGAATTTACAATGTTTTTCTTTTCAGCCCAACCTCTTCTAGCCATATAAATACCGTACTTCATGAAATTTAAATCCGAAATGGAGTGAGCGTCAGAGTTGATTATTAAATCAACACCCCAATCTATAGCCATTTTTATAAGATCGTCGGGGAGATCTAATCTGGATGGTTGGCTGTTTATTTCCAACAGGACGTTATTATCTCGGGCAGCAGAAAATATTTTGGTCCAATCAGGATCTGCGGGATCTCTTTCGTTTAACATTCTTCCTGAAGGATGGGATATAACACTTACGTATGGGTTTTCAATTGCTGATAATAATCTCTGGGTTACTGTTTCTCTGTCTTGACTAAAACCAGAGTGAATTCCCGCAATAACATAATCTAAATTCTTTAAAATATCATCGGGGAGAGATAGAGAATTATCTACTAAAATGTTTACTTCATATCCATATAAAACCTTAATATCACTCTGTGAGGAGTTTATCTCTTCTATTTTTTTCCTGGTATCGCTGACAATTTTTAAAACAGTACCAAGGCCTCGAGATTGGATACTTGGTGCGTGGTCAGAAATACCAATATATTCGTATCCCATTCTTTTAGCTCCTTCTACCATATCCTCCAAAGTATCTACACCATCTGAAAAATTAGTGTGGGAATGAATATCACCTTTTATGTCAGACAATTCTATTAGTTTAGGAAGTTTATCTTTTTGAGCAAACTCTATTTCCTGATTACCATTTCTAAGTTCCGGAGGAATAAAAGGTAAACCCAGCTGTCCGTAAAAAACTTTTTCATTTGGAAATTCCATTAATTCTGAACCTTTTTTAATACCGTATTCTGATAAAGACATACCTTTATTTAATGCAAAGCTTCTTAAAAGAATGTTGTGTTGTTTGGAACCTGTAAAATACTGAAGCATAGATCCATAGGATTCTGGCTCACTTACTCTGATATCCACCTGGACTTCATTTTTTAAGATAACGCTAGCTTTCTTATCTCCTACTACTAATACTTCTGAAATTTCAGGAAAATCAAGAAAGTAATTGATTACTTTCTGAGGTTCTTTTGTCGATATAGGAATATCAAGGTCACCGATAGTTGTATTTTTTCTACGAAAAGATCCACATGCTTCTAATTCAATAACGGAATCACATCCGCTCATATATTTTTTTACTCTATCTACAATCTCCTCGGCTTGTGGAAGAAGAAATCTTATTTTTTTATTTTTAGTTAGCTTTTGTTCCTCAACCACTTCTAAAATGGACTTCTCCATTTTTTCTCCAAAACCTTCAAGGACTTGTATTTTACCTTTTTCTGCTGCGAGCTTTATTTTTTCTAGGGCGTCTTCTCTATTATCTAATTTGAAAGCTAAAGCTAATTTGTAGGCTCTTTTTGCGCCAATTCCTCGAAGACCGATGAGAGAAAACATACCTTCGGGAAGGGTTTTTTTAATTTCTTCAAACTCATTGACAGATCCTTCAGTAAAAAATTCATTGAGATGACTCTCTATACCTGGACCAATGCCAGGGATTTCTCCAAGTCTTTTATTTTCCCAAAGGTCTTGAATAGAGACTGTGAGGTTTTCTAACACTGAAATGGCGTTTTGATAAGCTCTGACACGAAAACTGTTGTAACCTTTAACCTCCATAGCGGCAAGAATCTCTTTTAACATTACTATTACATCTTTGTTAGAAACTCGGTTTTCCTGCATAATTTATTTTATCATTTTTAAGAGAAACATTAGGGTTTTTAAGGACTTGTTGATTATTTATTCTTATACTGATAACATAATGACTGCATTTGTGGGGTCGTAGCTCAGCCTGGTTAGAGCGCTGCACTGTCACTGCAGAGGTCGCGGGTCCGAGTCCCGTCGGCCCCGCCAGAAAGCCTGACAGGGATTTATTCCTTGGCAGGCTTTTTGTGTAGACAGAACAATGATAATTAGGGAAAGAGAAGGAATATTTTCGATTAATCCAAAATTTATTGACAAAAAAGAACCATAACGTTACTATAAGTCCAATTCTATCGAAAAAGGAGATTGAAAATGGAAAAGGGAATAGAAAAACTGATAAATGGGTTTGAAGATGTAGTACCAAATGATTATCATCTGCCAAAAATAGATGATGACGATATCGTAATTGGAATACTTACGGAGGAGGAGAAGAAAATTTGCACTTATTATTCTTATCTATCTGATCTGCTATCAGAAAGAGGCACGAGGGATGCGAAGGATGAAGTCGCGAATAGATTGATTTTTAAGATGAAGGTTTACGAAGAGATCCTGTTTTATCTGATCCGAGAGAGGTTAGATCTTTTTAAATACGACGAAAACGCTCCCATAATCAAAAAAGGTTTCAAGTTAGTATTGATAAAACCAGATCGCTTAAAATCAACGTTATTTGAACACGTCAATCACGGTTTAACCCCTTTATCAAGATATGGCGATTAACACAAGTCAGTCCTGGAAATCCCCCAATTCCAGGACTTTTTTATGATAATTTTTAATATTTTTCTACATAAACACTTCTCCGATCTTTTTTATATATAATTAAAATTAAGTCTTTCTAAAACAAAAGGGTTAGTTTTTGTATTTTATAAAATAACTACTGTACAAGAAAAAAAATTTAGTTTAATATTTTACATATATGAAAAATGTTCTGCTCGATAATATATTGAGAGGAAAAACAAAATTTTTAAATCTGCTTTTTTTAGTTTTCATTGTCTCAGTTACTGCCTCGATTTATTATGTTTTTGCAGCAGATACTTCAACTTTTAATCAAACTATTAATTCAGGAACTTTAACAGTTGATATTGTGGATGACACCTATGTTTCAGTCAGTGCACCATCAATTAACATGAGTACATTATCATTTGGTTTTACATGTCAAACTTCAACAGGTACCTTTGGAACAACTACCCAGCAAATCTATGTTAAAAACCCAGATGCTGCAGATGGTGGTTGGACGGTATCTTTGGCAGGATCTTCGGATACAGCAGTGTGGGATAGTGCCGGAACTGATTTCGATTTTAATGACCCAAACAGCTCTGGATGTGTAGATGGAGCAGGCGATCCGGATAGTTTAGGAGGTCAAATGACCGTAGATGCGTCAGGGGGATCTATTTCCGTAGGATCTTGTTCTACATGCACAACCACAGGAGTATCAGCAGGGTCTTCAAACTCATTTTCTGAAACGGTTACGGATGACATAACCATCTTATCAGGTGCAGCTGGTTCGGATGATATTGGAGATTGGACTTTACAAGGAGTTTCCATTTCTCAAAAAGTTCCTGCTGAACAACCCGCTGCTTCAGATTATGCAATCAACATGGTTCTGTCCATCCTTGCCAACTAATTTTTCATGAATTTAAATTTTAAAAAGACCCAAAACATTAAGTTTTATAAACTGTTTTTATTTTTAATTCTTATTACCATCTATTCAAAAATATTTTATTCACAAGCAATTGAATACAGTGGTTTTGGAGGTAAACCTGCTTTCCCCAGAGAAGACAATCCCAGAACCGAATCAATTTTTATTCATACAGCAGACCCTGGAAAAACAATAGACGAAGGAATTAGAGTTATAAACAATACCAATGAAACCAAAGCTTTTGTAGTTTATGCCGCAGATTATACTAAATCTACAGACGGAGGATTTGCCTGTAAACAATATTCCCAAGATAAGAAAGGCATCGGAAACTGGGTGATTTTGGATAAAAACGAAGTAACACTATACCCCATGTCCGAAGAAACAATTCCCTTTACGATAAATGTTCCTGAAGATGTGGAAGTTGGAGAACACAACGGATGTATCTTAATTCAAGAAAAAAAACCTCCGTCAGAATCAGCAGGAATTTCTATTTCGGTAAGAACGGGTCTTAGGGTAGCTATCACAATTCCTGGGGAAATCATCAGAAAATTAAGTCTAAGCGATATTTTAGTAAAAAGAAAAGGCTTGGATAAACTAACATTAAGTTTAAGCGTTAGTAATACTGGAAATGTTTCCGTAGATACTGATGTAAAAGTGAGAGTCTCTAATTTGTTAGATAAAGAAATAATAATTTTCGGTGGGCAATACCCCATATTTAGAAGTGATGTGGCTACTTACAACTACGATGTAAAATCCCCAACTTTTGGATCAATTTATAAAGCTAAAGGAATAGTCACATATGACGGAAATGCAGCTGCCGTGATTGGGGAAACAGGTTCGAGCAATCCGATTACCATTGAAACCAGACCAATCTACTTCATTGTGTTCCCGACTCTTAAAGGTTTGGCAATAATTTTATCTGTCATTTTCTTTTTAATTTTCTTGCTTTTAAAAATCATAATAAAGAAAAAAAGACAAAAATGGATCATGAAAAATTGGGTTCAATATAAAGCAAGGAAAGGTGATGATATAAATTCTTTATCTGATAGATATAATGTTAATTGGAAATTACTTGCTAAGACAAACAAACTCAGACCTCCTTACATTATTAAATCGGGTGATATTCTAAGAGTACCGCCAAAAATGGATGGAAATAAAAATACTTTTACTAGAAATTTAAAAAAATTAGGTAAAGATAACGATAATAGAATATCTAAAAGAGCATCTGATAAAATAAAATCGGTGAAGAAACCTAAAGTCGTTAATCCAAACAATATCCACAATAAGCTTGAATCTGATTTTAATTCAAAACCTAATTCTATAAACAAGCCGCAATTAAAACCAAAATCCAAACCTAAGCCTAAAACCTTTACCAAATCAAAACCCGCTGTAAATAAAGAACCACCTTCCAAGCCTTCGGTTGATGAAATTAGTAGTATCATATGATTTTCAAGTTAATATTAAATAAGAAATCCCTTTCTCTATTATCTCTTTTTATTTTTTTTATCATCTTTACTCCTCATACATATGCTTTAAATACCAACATTAGACCTAACGGCGATACTACGACTATCCAATGGACCAGTACAGCAACAACACACTATACAGAAATTGACGAAACGGTTGTGCAACCAACCGCGGGAACTACCACAGATAACGTAAATAATGGAGGTACAGCCACAAATGTAGATAGATATACCATGGGAACAATCAGTTCAATAGCCCAAGCTACACAAATCGTAGTATGGGTTTACGGATACGCAAGTAAAAACAACTCTGTAATGAGTGTCGACCTTTACTATGACGGCAGTTTGCAAAATCAAGGAACTGTAACTTTAAGAGGCTCTTACAGTTGGACATCCGCTACTTTTACCGGACTTACTCTATCTCAATCAAATCTAGATAGCTTAGAAATTTCTATCAGTGGTGATAGTACAGGAAGAACCTACTATGTAGCCACTTTGTACGCAGACGTAACCTATATTGCGGGGTCTTTATCCGTAGATATTGTAGATTCCACAGGTGTTAGTGTTTCAAGCCCTTCTATCAGTATGTCTGAGAAAACTTTTGATTTTTCAAACCAGAATTCTACGGGAACATTTGGCGCTAGTAGTCAAAAAATTAGAGTCAACAACACCACAGGCAGTCCATCGTGGACTCTTTCTCTGGCCGCAGTTGGAGGTTCTACTGATTTTTGGAACGGTTCTACCGACTATGATTATAATGATCCTTCATCTAACGCAAATGACGGTTCAGATAGTGATAGTCTGGGTGGCCAAATGAGTCTAAATCCCTCAAACGGAACAATTACTCCCCAATCTGGATGTTCTAACACCGGGTTAAGTTTAGGAAGCAGCTCTTCATATAACGAAGAAAGCTCAATTAATTCAATAACTTTAATGTCTTCAACCGCTTCGACATCTACAAATTGTTATTGGGATTTGACAGGAGTTTCGGTCAACCAATCAATTCCCCGGGAGCAGCCTGCGGGATCCTACTCTATAAGAATGGTATTGACAATTGTTGCAAACTAAGTAACATCACCGTTACTTATGAGGTTTCCTATCAAGGGAACCGTTTTCATAGTTATTTTCCTGCTAAGAATTAGTTTTTTTGGATATTTGCAGCCTGCTCTAGCTGAGAATACGGTTGCTTTTAAAATGGTTATACTACCTGCTAAAAAAATTGTTCTTGAAGATGTTGTTTTTAAATACGTTAGCTATAAAGAATCTCATAGAATTGTTGAACCTTCCTACAAACCCTACTCTTTAATTAATACAAATGTTATAACAACAACTACAATCTAAGAGCCATGCTCTAATATCAATAGAATATCCGTCTTGAAATTTTATAATTCTTATCTAAAATGATTTTTAATGGATAATAAGTTCGAATTAAAAAATCTTGCCACTAAAAAGGAACTTAATGATGCTATTAATCCTTTAAAAGTGGATGTTAAAACCTTAAAAAAAGATGTATCGATATTGAAGTCTGATGTAGCGATATTAAAGAAATCAGTTTTAAATATTGAAAGTAAGATTAATATTTATTCAGATATGTATGAAGTCAACAAATGGAATTCTGAAAAATTTGCAAACAGAGTTAATAAACTTGAAAAACACGCTGGATTAACACCTCCTCAGGAGTTTTTAGTTTCTGGAATATAAATCCTCCAATATAGATCTTAATTTAAACTTCCACTATTTTTGTGTTAATATGCAATTACTCTGCCCCTAAGAAAATCTTTCTAAAGTATATTTATTACTTAAAAGGGGGTGTTATTTTTAAAATATGGCAGAAACCGATAAAGTTAATAACCAAAAAGAAGGTAAAGACGGTTTATCGCTTATCATAGGAGGCATTTTCATAATGACATTGGTATTTGCAACCTATAATTATTTTAATAAAGGGAGAGAAAAAAATAATGAAGAGGATAAAGAGAAAAGTTTCATTGAAAGTATTTTTGACAGAGACAAGGGGGATTTGAACGGAGATGGTGTAATGGAGGATTCAAAGGAAGAAAAAATTGAAGAGGAGAGCAAATTAAATATTAGTTCAGAAGAGATAGGATGGGTTGCTAATGATTACAAAGAAGGAGACATAAAAGGGAAAACATATACAGTCGTGGAAGGAGATACATTGTGGGAAATTGCAGAAGCAGTCTACGGAAACGGATTTGAATGGGGACGAATATTAAGTGCGAACAGCGATTCTATTTCGTACCTACCAAACGGATCTCAAGCATTGATAGTTCCCGGTCAAGTTCTTCAATTACCGTAAGGATATTTTTCATTATTTAATATTAATATTAAAAAAGTCACAAACCAATACATTTGGTTGTGTGACTTGTGGTTTAAGTTATAATGTTTAAGGATCTGGTTTTGTTAGTGGAAAAGTTAATACCTAAATTAGTTTCGCGGGCGTGGCTTAGTGGGAAGAACCTCTCGCTTCGCTCGAGAACCTTGCAATCGAGCCATAGCGCTTCGCACTATAGCATCGATAGTAAATCGTCTGCATTTTGTTAGTTTTAAAAGTTAATACCTAAATTAGTTTCGCGGGCGTGGCTTAGTGGTAAAGCGTCTCCTTCCCAAGGAGAAGATCGCGGGTTCGAATCCCGTCGCCCGCTCCAGATGTTTGAAGTTCCGATAGACCCGTCTCCCTACCAAGAAGTCTAAATTTCCATGTGATCCGAGTTCTCTTTCCTTAAATATCATAATAATTTGGTTTTTTTAACAAAAAAACTCCGTGCTTTGGTATATAAAACCCAAGAACACGGAGTTAAGTAAAACGAGCTCAAAGTACAAAGATCAAAGAATCTAAATTAAAAAAACCAAGTGACCAGAGTTCAAAGGTCAAATTACTTACGACGCACGAAAACAAAGCGATCGTTAGGGTAGTAGAATCTGTCAGGCCTACCATCGAACGCGTCAAGGTAACGACCACCATCATAGTTACAGACCAAGAACAGGAATAGGAACAGACCGCTATCGGAGTCTGTTATAGGTTCCATGGCAATTACGAGCCCCGTACCGATAGGCTGGTCAGGATACTGCAGTAGCAGCTGCGGACCAACTTCAGCAGGAGACAGGTCCAAACCTTGATTTCTACCTGCCTCATATATCTTCATGCGCATAGCCCCATTGGGAAATCCCAGTTCTCTGACTGACGGAACCACCAGATCTAGGGACTGCTTAGATTTGCTCAACTCTGTCTTATTGAGAATAGAACCGGCCCAATACGAAGACCCTGCTCCAATCTCCTCCATTGCTTTAAGAACAGTCTTCACATCCGTATAAGTGCCGATTTCAATAGTCTTGAAGGTTTTAAGCTTTTCCAAAACATTATTTGTACTCATGACAATTAATCCTTTCTCTACCTCATTTTGGTAGTTATAGTAAGATGCGCCTACTATACTATAGGTGTGAATAAAATTCAAATAATACAATAACCTCTTTTTTATACTGTCTCATTTGTCTCATTCGTAGCCTGGAGAGTATACTCTACTCGGGGTTTCCAGACTCGACTGGTGCTCCATGAACTTGACCAGCACCTTTTGGTGGTGGGCAAGTTCAGGGCGTAAGGGATGAGAATGCCGGAGCGAACAAAGTGAGCGAGGCGGGGTCGCGTGCTTTAGAGACTCTTGCGAATGTAATGAGTTAGAGTGTCTTAAGACAGGTGGCCGAATCCCGTCGCCCGCTCCAGAAGTTCAAAGTTCCGATAGACCCGTCGCCCTACCGAGAAGTCTAAAGTTCCATGTGACTCGAATGCCCTTTCCTTAAATATCATAATAATTTCGTATGATTTTCGTATCCCAGAGAAGTATTTACAGACCCGTCGGACCCTAGGTGAAGTTCAAAGTTCCGACCACTCTAAAAATGTTGGTTTGGCTTGATTAAAAATTTCTTTTCTCAGTTTGTAAGTATTTCCGTGAGAGATAAGCCCTAAGTAAGATTGAATAGTTTTCTGATCATAATTACTAAATACAATATTTCGGAACATCCTCTTTTTTGTCGTCGTTCTTAATATTCTATGATCTGAAAAATTAACCCAACCAAGAAAATCTATCCCAGAAGCTACACTTTTTAACAAAGTTTTGCTTCCATGCAGTTCTAAACGAAGTTTTTGCCATAGAAAATCTTTGATCTTAGGATACATTCCCATTAGTTCGTTTTTATTTTCTGATATAAAAATAAAATCATCGGCGTAACGAATATAATATTTTACTTTCAAAGTATGTTTTATAAATTTATCAAATCTATCCATATAAATATTTGCAAAAAGCTGAGATGTAAGATTTCCTAGAGGAAGACCCTTATTATTACCCAAATTAAAACTATTAATAACTTCTGAAAGAATCCAAGTAATATCTTTATCGGAAATGGAATCCTTAATAATTCTAATAAGAATCTTGTGATCTATGGATGCAAAAAACTTCTTTATATCACACTTTAAGATCCATGCAGTTTTTGTATTATTCTTTGAAACCTTAAATGAAAATCTACGAAATTTATTAAGGGCTTCGTGCGAACCTTTATCTATTCGGCATGAATATGAGTCGGTTATAAACTTTGTATCAAAAAATGGATAAAGCATTCTATGTAAAGCATGGTGAAGTAATCTATCCCTAACTGCAGCTTTATGAATAATCCTCGGTTTTGGATCAGAAATTTTAAATTCTACATATTTTGAGTGTTCATATTTTTTTGTTTTTAAGTCTTCGTGCAGCTGAAACAGATTTCTCATTAAATCCTGCTCAAACACTTGAACATCTTTTCTTGAGCGTTTTCCATTTCTAAACTCCTTCCAAGCAGCAAGAAGATTATCAAGAGAAATGATATCTTTATATGTATGAGTGAATCTAATCATAAATACTTCTGCCCCCCCCAGCTACCATCTAAAAATAAAATAAATCTACTGCCTATAATAAAGCACACAAAGGAAACTTACTTAACGTGGTTTGGATATTTTCAAAAGCTTCCTAAAATACACAGGTATACCCTTGGCCTTAGAATTGATAATTTATTTGTAGAAATCATTGAAAATCTCTCTTCTGCAAGCTTTTCAAAATCCCTAGAAAAGCAAGACTTCATAAACCTAGCAATAAGAAAAAACGATACACTAAAAGTTCTCATGATGATTCTTTGGGAAACAAAATCCATAGATGATATGAAATATATTCTTCTATCTAAGCAGGTAGATGAAATGGGCAAAATGCTCGGTGGTTGGATTACACATTTGCAAAAACAAAACTCTCCCAGCAAAAGCTAGGAGAGAAGTAAGAAGACTAGCGACGAACAAACACGAATCGGTTATCAGCATTCCATAAGTTGTCAGGCTTACCATAGTTCGCGTTAAGCCAACGATCGTCGTCATTGTGCTTAACGTTGAACAGGTTCAGATCACCATCGGAATCGTTATGTACAAAGTACCATCTATGCCACCACTTTTTGATTTCTCTTAAAGTTGAATCTTATTTGTGAACTAAATTCCCCCAGTACTCTGCACCAAGTATCCTCATTTTTTTAAAGTTTTATACACCACTCTAACTTAAACCTTAATCTAAATTATTCTGGGTGTACGGACACTGGATTCGGTAGCAAAAACCTTAGTTGTTTGCGTATTCACCTACTACCAGCTTTATTTTAACAAAAAACTCCGTGCTTTGGTATATAAAACCTAAGAACACGGAGTTTGGTAAAACGAGCTCAAAGTACAAAGGTCAAAGAATCTAAATTCAAAATCCAAATGACCAGAGTTCAAAGAGCAAATTACTTGCAGCGCACGAAGACAAAGCGAGCGTGAGCACGCCAGAAGCGGTCAGGCCCCCCATAGCTCGCGCCAAGCCAACGATCATCATCATAGTGCTTGACGCTGAACAGGTCCAGATCACCATCGGAATCTTTTATAGGTTCCATGGCAATTACGAGCCATTCTTTAGTTGGTTGATCAAAATACTGCAATCGCAGTTGAGGACCAACTTCAGCAGGACACAGATCCAAACCTTGATCTTTGGCAGTTGTGTAAATGTCTTCAAGCCTGGCACCTTTCGGAAATCCCAGCTCTTCGACAGTCAAAGCTACCAGATCCAAGAACTGCCTAGATTTACTCAACTTAGTCTTGTTGAGAATATCACTGGCATAATCTCCAATCTGTGCGCCAGACTCCTCCAAAGCTTTGCGCAGGGACTTCACATCCTTGTGAGTACCGATTTCGATGATCTTGAAAGTTTCCGGCTTTTCCCAAGGATTTTCTTTGCGTAGAAACTTATTTAGTCCTCGCAACCACATTTCGCCTTCCCGACCACAAACCTTCTCAAGAAGGCTAGTGAGCGGTCCCTGAATATCAGAGAGCGCCAACCGAGTGTCATTTGTACTCATGACAGTCAATCCTTTCTCTACCTAATTTTGGTAGTTATAGTAAGATGCGTCTACTATACTATAGGGATGAATAATATTCAAATAATACAATAACCTCTTTTTTATACTGTCTCATTTGTCTCAATTACAGCCTAAAGAGTATACTTTTACTTGGGGTTTCCAGACTCGACTGGTGCTCCAGAGAGGTTGGCAGGATTTTACGTCCTGACAAGCTCTCTGGTAAAACGGGATGAGAATGCCGGAGCGAACGAAGTGAGCGAGGCGGGGTCGCGTGCTTTAGAGACTCTTACGAATAAGTATGAGTTAGAGTGTCTTAAGACAGGTGACCGAATCCCGTCGCCCGCTCCAGAAAGCCTGACAGAGATTCATTCCTTGGGAGGCTTTTTGTTTAAACAGAACGAATAGCTGTACTCCAAAGAAAAGCATAATAACTACCCTAACTAAACAGAGGGGATATCACAATCTTAGCAACAGCCTCTCAAGAACATCCTTTACCCTTGCATAAATATCACTTCCCTCTTCATTATCTACGAACACAAATTTCTCTGTAGGAAAGTATACTAATCTACTATTCAAGGCCTCATCACACTGTCTCCTATTTAAATGTGTCTTTGGTCTGTCCCCCCATTTTTTTCTGGTTTTTAGGGTAGCGTTGATAACTACACCTGCCGAAAGATATGGATTTTTACTTAGATACTTTGTATCACACTGAGTGCAACGAAGATGCAAGCTGTGCTTCTTTCTAGCATGGAGAGTATACTTTACTTGGGGTTTCCAAACTCGAACGGTGCTCCAGATGATACAATGGAACTAATATGTCTGACACAATTTTTGATAAAATAGTCAAAGGCGAAACACCTTGTTGGAAAGTATGGGAAGACGGCAAACACAT
>JAKLGS010000001.1 GCA_022710505.1 Patescibacteria group bacterium | reverse complement strand
TTTTGGCAACTGCTACAATACCTGAGGTATCTTTGTCTAGTCTGTGTACTAATCCCGATCTGCTCAAGTACTCTTGATCGGATACATTCAAATAAAGCTCGGGGTATGTTTTTTCTAAAATATCTTGCAACGTAGTCTCTTTGTAAGTATTTGACCTGTTTACAACCAATCCGGACCACTTGTCCAATATTAAAATATTTCTATCTTCAAATATTATTTTTATTTCTTTTTCCATATTCCAATAACAACTAAGATTATACCTGTCGAAATCAAGAAATCAGCTACATTAAACTTAAACAAATTTAAAAAATTTAGATAATCTCTAACACAACCGTATCTTGCCCATTCATAAATATTACTTAGCCCGCCTATAGATATCAACAACCATCCAATATCGACATAAATATTTTCTTTAAAGCTTCTTTTTACAAATACAATAAAAGATAAAAGCAATATTAACGAAGAAAAAATGAACAATCCTAAGGATATTTGATTAAATAACAAATAATTACAATTGTAGGTTGCTTCAAACACTATAAATTTTTCTCTAACATCTCATCTTCCTTAACCTCTTCAATCTGGGAATGATCAGTAGCACAATCTATACAAGTTGTAGCCTCGGGATAAACCTCGAGCCTGGCTTTATCTATCGGTTTTCCACAAACCTCACATTTTCCATATTTACCAATGTTAATTCTTGCTAGAGCTTTTCTGACCTGGACTCTTACACTCTTCACATTGTGCAACACTGCGTCTGTAACATTTTTACTTGTATCCTCAAGAACGTCATCCAAGGTCTCTGCATTGTCCGTTGCTCTACCCTGTTGAAGATAGGGATCGTTCTGTATCAAAGACTTCTGCTGTTGTGAGAGTCTTTTATCTTTATTTATTAATTTATTTTTTAGTTTTTCTAAGAAATGTTCCGGCAATATATTTTTTGACATATTTTGTTTACCTCTAAAATACAAATTTACAACTCCTATTGTAAACAGAATTGAGGCGAATAGTAAAGAGCCACCCTTTCTTAAAAAGGTGATAAGGGAAACACTTATAAACAAACAAAAGACAGAAAATACCATACCTGAAACAAATCTGTATCCCCTTCTTCTTATAAGTAGCAAATATAAGACAGAGAGAATAAAAAACAAAATTGCATACTCTCGTTGCCCCGATATTAAGTACCTACCGATACTCACAATGAGTAGAAGTATTGAAAATCCCAAAGAATAAATGTCTAGGATTCTAAAAACAGACCAATTATATTTTTTTCTGTAATAATAAATCGGAAACAGCGAAATAATGAAGACGGACATACTGTATAACAGTTCTTCATCTACACTCAAAATGATGTGGTAGGGATGATAAATTTTTGTCCATGAAACTACTCTGAATATAATATATGTTAATAAACCGGAAATTATTAGGGAGATAAAAGACAAATCGAAAAACCTCTGGGTGTTAAAACCATCTTTTTTTGACTCACCCCAAAGTATAAAAACCCAGCAAATAAAACCTATAACAGCGAATATTAAAATAGTACTGATATTTCCAAATCCTTGGTTTATACTTTCAGGAATCATTTTTAATTTTTAAGCCTTAGATACATACTCACCGCTTCTGGTATCTACTTTTATTTTATCCCCTATTTTGATGAATGTCGGCACCTTTACTTTTGTACCATTCTCGATTTCTGCATCCTTATAGACATTTGTAACTGTATTTCCCTTAAAGCCGGGTTCAGTGTATTTAATTTCAAAAACCATAGTTATAGGGAGATCAACAATTATTGGAGTTCCTTCAAAATATTTGACCATTACTTTCTCACCTTCTTTTAAGAATGCAGCGGAATCACCAATTATATCTTCGCTAATCGTAAATTGATCATAGGTGTCAGGATCCATGAAAACATAACCACTATCTTTATACAAATATTGAACATTTTTTGTTTCTACATAGGTATCTTCGACGTGTGCTGTTGATTGCCATGATTTTTCTAGAACCTGACCTGTTATCAGGTCTTTCATCTTTATTCTAACTTGGGCGCTACCTCGACTAATTTTAACGTGCTGGTATTTAACAACCACAAACGGGTGGCCGTTTTCTTTAAATATTGTTCCGTTTTTTAAATCTGTAACTACCATACGTTGGATATTCTACCACTTTTTTGTTTTATTTTGATATAATCTTATCCCAAAAACTAAAAAGGGTAAAAATCATACCAAAAAAGGAGAGAAAAATGACAATACTGCAAAGTTTTGACCTGGAGAAATTCAGGGATTTAGAGGGAAAGTTGCTCTATGTAACCCAAATGGCGGCTGTAAGTGCAGCCAGAGCCGCAGGACATGGTGATAAAAACACAGCCGATGAGGCCGCGGTAAATGCTATGAGAAAAAATTTGGGGGAAATAAAAGGAACAAAGACAACTGTAAAAATTGGCGAAGGTGAGCGTGATGAAGCTCCGATGTTATTCATAGGTGAGGAGATAGGTGACGGTCCTTTTCATATTGATTTAGCTGTAGATCCTCTTGAAAACACCAATGCCACCGCGAAGCTAGGACCAAATGCAATATGTGTTCTGGCTGCTTCTAACCCAGGAGGTTTGATTTCTGCAAGTGATGGGTATATGGACAAACTTGTTGTTGGTCCGAAAGTGGCAGGAAAAATTAACATATTAAATTCCGTTGAGGCAAATATCTCTATCATTGCAGCAACTCTAAACCGAGATGTAGATGACCTAACAATCACAGTTTTGGACCGGGATAGAAACCACGAATTAATTAACAGGATCAGGGCAACTGGAGCGAGAGCTCAAGTAATAGCTGACGGTGATTTAATTCCCGGAATTTTAACTTGTATCTCGGGAGCAAGCACTCACGCCTTGATGGGAATTGGTGCATCTCCCGAAGGAGTAATAACTGCAACAGCAGTAAAAATGCTGGGTGGGGAAATGCAGGCAAAGTTCTGGACTCGAGATGATAAAGATAAAGAAAGATTAATCTCTATGGGAGTTGATTTAAACAAGGTCTACACCCAAAACGATCTTGCTCGGGGAGATCATTTAATCTTCTGTGTCACAGCTGTCACATCTCTATCAACTGCCACCAAGCACATCTTGGACGGAGTAAGTTTCTTTGGTGGAGGTGCAAAAACCAACAGCTTACTTATCACAAAAGGTGGGATTGAATTTATTTCAAAAACCCATATTTTGAATCAAACTGAGTTTGATAAATCAAGATCAGAGTACAGACTATAAAAATTTTGGGAAATAGAAGAAGATAGTTTTACTCAACAAGGTAGAAAGAATTTATTTTTTCTACCTTTTTTTATTTTAGAATAATGTAGGTTTCTTACAATATTCTTAATTTTATTTTAGGATTATTCTTATCTATCTAAATAAGTAATGGTGCCGTGGGTGGGAGACCGATTACCGGTTTCTGCTTGCTAGCAGAACCGTCGACCCCGCCTCGGCGCCGTCGCGCCTGTGGCATTCTCCTCCCACTATAACTTTATCTGGATAAATCTTAAATCTAAAAGATTAGTAATCGATTAGCTTTAATAATGGTGCCGTGGGTGGGAGTCGAACCCACACGGGATTAGATCCCAGTGGTTTTTGAGACCACCGCGTATGCCATTCCGCCACCACGGCCGACACATTTATTTTAACACAAGAACAAACCATTATTGGAAATTTTTACTCCGGTTAAAGAAAAGTAATAAAAGGGACAAAGCTGTTGATTTTATAGGAAACTACCCTACTCCGTTTTCTGCTCCACCTCATAAAATTTCGTAAATTCAGTTCTGAAGAACAAATCTAATTCGCCGGTAGGACCGTTTCTATGTTTTGAAATCAAAAGTTTTGCATTTGACCTATCTTCTTCATCAGGACGATACAAAAACATAACTATATCAGCATCCTGTTCAATAGAACCAGAATCTCTAAGGTCGGATAACTGTGGTTTTTTATCTCCACCTCTTTGCTCAACAGCACGGGAAAGCTGGGAAACCGCCAATACAGGTACTTTTAGCTCTCTTGCTAAATTCTTTAAACCTTGTGAAATCTTTGAAACCTCTTGTACTCTGCTTTCAGCTTGAGGAGCCTTAACCAACTGCATGTAGTCAACAATAATTAAATCAATTTTGTTTTCTAATAAAAGTCTTCTAGCCTTGGTTCTCATTTCCATAACGCCAATTCCTGCCGTATCATCAATAAAAATGGAAGCTTCAGCAAGTTCTCCTGCTGCAACTCCATACTTTTCAAAGTCTTCTTCGTCCAAGTTACCTGTGGATATTTTCCAGTTATCAATACCAGCTTGAGATGAAATCATCCTATCAACAAGCATTTCCCTACCCATTTCAAGTGAAAAAATTGCCACTCCAAAATTTCCTTCTACGGCGGCGTGCTGGGCTATATTTAAAGCTAAAGAAGTTTTACCAACGGAAGGACGGGCAGCCAAAACAATTAAATTTTCTTTTTGAAGACCTGATAACATTTTATCCAAACCTTTAAGACCGGTAGGAACACCTCTTAGCGCACCTTTTTTCTTGCTAAGTTCGTCTAATCTTTCAAATGTAATTTCTAAAGTATCTTTTATCGGAACAAAATCTTGATACGTTAAATCTTGTGATAATGAGTAAATTAGTTGCTCAGATTTATCTAAAAGATTATCAACTTCATCATCTTCAAAAACTAATTCCCCTATTTCCGAAGCTGCAGTAATCAAAGATCTTTTGATAGAATCGTTTTTTATAAGGTTTGCATATGCCTCAATATTGGCCGAAGTAGGTACTGAGTTAACTAATTCTGTTAAATAAGAAACTCCCCCGACATTATCAATCTCTTTCATTTTTTTAAGTTGATTTGGAACTGTAATCAAATCTGCAGGTTCTCTTTTTTCATATAGCGTAAGGATTGCTTCAAAAATTTTTTCATGTGCTGGTTTGTAAAAATGTTTGGGCTTTAAAAATTCTACAACTTTTACAATGGCATCTTTATCAATTAAAAGAGCTCCGAGAACTGATTTTTCAGCCTCAACGTCATGAGGTGGTACGTGAGCAACATCATTTTCATTTTTATTTTTCATATATTGTGCAGGCATGAAATATTAGTGAGCAGGCTTTAAAACCACTACTTGAGTATCTCCATCAAGATCTGTTTTCGAATTTAAAACCAATTTATCTAAATCTTTTTTAACGTCGTCCCCAACCCCCATCTCCTCAAGAAACTCCTCTACCCCACTTAAACCTTCTACACCAGTAAGATCATCGGTTTTATAATGCATTGGTATAACATAAGAAGGCTCCAAAGCCGATATTACTTTAACAGCGGCCTTTTCATCAATAGTGTATTTATTTCCTACAGGTATCATTAAAACATCAACATTAGGAATTCTCTCCATTTCTTCTTGGGTCAACTCTCTTCCCAAATCGCCTAAATGTAAAATGTTAAAATCATCGATGGTAATTAGATACATTGTAACTTTACCTCTTTCTTCACCATTTTTTTCATCATGATCTACTGATTTTCCATATATGAAACATCCTCCGACTTCATATTCTCCTGGACCATCAACCAAAAGTCTGTAGTCACTAACACCTTCTATGTAATTGTGATCGAAGTGGTCGTGAGTAACTAAAACTACATCAGATGAAAGTTTAGGAAGTTTGTATCCGATTTTTGGATTATAAGGATCTATAACCAAAGATATGGTTTTATCCTTTATTTTAAAACAAGAGTGCCCTATGTACGTAATTTCCATGGGACTATATTATCAGAGAGTTTAAGTTTTTAAAAGGATGAAGTTTAGGAAAATTCGTAGTACAACAAAACTTGATTTATTGGTAAAATACAGGAGAATTCTGTGATAAGAATTTTTAAATTGCGGTGGTTGTAGCTCAGTTGGTTAGAGCGCCTCTCTGTGGAAGAGGAGGTCGCGGGTTCGAGACCCGTCAACCACCCCAAATGCTCATTTGACTCGCTAGACTCCCTTAAAACATTGAAAAGACAAGATAAAGTGGCGGTTCGAAATCCAGGAAAGTCATAAATCACCCCCTCTGGAAATATTATCTCCTGAAGCCTTTGTTTAGTATCTAAATCAGCGGTTCGCCATGTCTGTGAAATATTGTTGATAAAATGATTCGCAAATGTGCAAACAGTATCAATATTAATCTTGTCTATGGAGCTTTCACTTATCCGAGTCTGTTTTATAACTATCTCGTCTTTTATCTCCTCATTCCTTTCCATAAAAAGCTCATCGTCATAAATACCTTTTAGATTCTTCTTAACAAGGATTCTCTGTTCATTCTTTAGCTCCTCTAACTGCCTATTTAAAGTAGATACGTCTTTTGTGAGTTCCCTATACTTATCGTTATACTTAGCTTTTAATACCTCTGTGAAGCGCTCTACAGTCTCCTTAGACGGCTTAATAGACTCAAGTAACTCTACGAACTCACATTCAAATGTCTCGACCGGAATGGAGGGGGCGTGGTCTAAACACCTATAATAAGCATATCTATTATTTCTCCCCTTTGACCAATTACCTGATATTGGTTTCCCACACTTACCACACACAGTAAAATGTCTAAGAGGAAAATCGGGATTATTTCTTTTTCTCGGCTGTGCTAATAAATGATTTCCTTTAGATATCTGCTGTATTTTGTACCACTCCTCCTCTGTAAACATCTTCTCATAACTACCTATATAGTCCTGATTTCTAACTTTAGAATAAATAACACCTTTGTAGAACTTATTTGCAAAGAAGTCTGATATAAACTGTGAACAAACAGACTTGTTTTTCTTAGTAGTAAAACCTCTCTTATTTAAAATATCAGCAATCTGAACCTTGTTATAAATCCCCGTCATATAGTCATATCCAGCCTGCTGTAAAAGCGAAAACTTCGGATCATCTCTAACAGGGTGGTTTTTCCCGTCTTCACCAAGTTGATATTTATAACCAACTGGAAGGGGGTTAGTAGGTAACCCCGCCTCTAATCTCTTTGTCATACCTTCTTTAGTTCTTTCACTTTTTAATGCGTTATCAAACCTTGCTTGTGCTGCCATCATGGTTTCCATAAACTCACCGGTTGGAGAATCATCAGTAGGTTCTGTGATGGAGACAACCGCAACACCACACGATGCTAATCTTCTTTTTATCTCTAGAAAATCATATGTATTACGAGATAATCTATCTATCTTATAAATCACACACGCATCAACCTTTCCCTTGTTTTTTCTACAATATTCAAGAAGATTTATTAGTTCAGGTCTATTTAAAGTGGTAGCAGATTTACCTTCCTCACGAAATATACTCAGTAACTCATATCCATTAGATTTACAAAAATCTTTACATTTATCTTCCTGGTTACTCAAAGAATAGTTAGTTATTTGTTCTTCTGAGGATACACGAATGTACCCTATTGCATATTTGCTCATAATAATAAAGACCGCCCTAGGTGTTGCCAACAAAAGATTGCTCTTAGTTGTCCTAAGACGGTCGTTAAAAAGAACAATCCTATTATGTTGGCAACAAGATAATTATACATCATTTTTTGTTTGTATTTGTTATCTGAGCCGTTTGAAATTTCATTAATTTTAAAAGTGCAATTTCTGAAAGAATATCGATAGCAATATTAACATCGTATACATCGCTTTTATTTATAGTAATGGGTTTTTTTAAACACCTCGAAGATCTATTCATAGATTCCAATATCCTTTAAAACAGATATTAGACTCTAATTATTTTTTCTTAAGGTTATTTTTTGGTACAAATATTGAGTCATTTAAGAACCCGGTTTTGAATCTTTCGTAGACATTTTTTCTAACGTTATCTCCTGATGAAAAGGTTTTAAGTAATCTCTTTTTCTCTGTTGGGTTAATATTTTCTGTATTCGAAACATAATCGAACATTTCTGTGGCAATCTCTTCAAAACTTTTTCTTTTAAAGTCCCTCATACCAATTACATCTATGGCGTGGAGGGTCTTGCTTGTTCTAATAGGCGGGTCTTTAGGAAGATTAAGAGTTTTTTGTAGGCCAGATAAAAACTCCCAGTGGGTATTAATAAAGTCAATGAAATCTTTTTTTGTCACGTTTCTAGATACAACGATGTTATATTTCTTTTCGCTATTCTTCTTTTCTGTTTTTAATAGATACTTCTTATCAGTACCCATGTTCTTCTCTATTGTTACTACCTCATCACCTACCTCGATATGAATTCCATCATAGATAGGGACTATACAGGCGGGGTTCCAGATAGTGGAGCATATTGGCTCTTGCCAAGATAATGGGATACCTTTCTTTTTTAAAAGGGTGTTTAAGTCTTGTCTAGCTTTATCTTTAAATGCACCTACCTCTTTCTTATCTCTTTTATTAATAGATTTGTAAGCTTTATCTTTTGAAGTAATAAACTTAAATATATCTTTGTCAAAAAATATATTAATATATTTATTAAAATTATTGCTCGATTGGGAAGACCTCATACAGTTGCATTATACTAAATCTTATAGCTAATAATCCTCAGCATACGACCTACAACCTTCAATGAATGATTCTGATTTACCCCCGCAGTCTGACGGATCAGTAATACCTTTTTCACGTGCCCATTCCCAGCCAGCATTGTGTCCCGAGCAATCTTGGGTACAGCCATACTCCTTGTAACCAGAACTCTCCTCATATGTATTAGGTGTATAGCTAGTGCAAGCAGTAAGTAATGAGGGTAATAAAATTAATAAAAATATGGTAATTAATCTCTTGTGTACTTTATTATTAATCAAAATGGTTTTTCCTCTATTTTTCTTATAACTCTATAACCCTCTACAAGCCTTTATAGCATCAGCACCTAGTTGCTGAACCCCTCTGGCACACATATCTGCAGCGCTTGTTCCCCCATATTTTATATAACACCCGTCAATCTGAGACTTTGTATCCTCTCTTGCCCTCTCCTCACACTTCTTTATCTCTTCTTCATTATTCTCCTCAGGAACATCTATCAAATAATCAGGAATTGTTAGATCTATGGGGGGTAGAGGTTCTAATGGCGGTAACTCCGGAATATCAATTGTATAATCATCGTCTTCGTCATCGTCTTTGTACTTATCTTCATAATATTCTTCCCAATAATCTGTTTGGTCTTCATCACATTTGGTAGCTGAATCATAAAAATACCAATTACCACCTATTTCGCAGCATATAGTTTTTTCACAATCGCTTTCCCTCATAAGTTTTGTACCGCCACCACAGTTTTCATGTATTCCACAGTTAACCATTGGGTCAGCTTCTAATATTGGGGTCGGTGTGTTAATAACTGGCTGAGTTTCAGAAGTTGTTTTGGTATCTATTGATTTATCGTGATTTATTTCTTCAACTTGACGTAAAGATACCACTCCTTCTTGTTTTGTTTCCTTTATAAAAGGTTTTTTGATAAGACCGTAAAAACCAAGTAAAAGTAACGATGCCGGGATTAGTAAATATCCTAACTCCTTTAAATATAATTTAGATTTCCAATATAATTTTTTATCAAACCCCTTAAGACTTATTTCGTAGAAAATCAGAAAAAGTAAAAAAGACAAACCCCCAAAAAGTATTGTTATTACTAATACCGTCCCCATCAGTACACTAAATTCATCTTTAATATATCCTTCAAAAATTATTGTTGTTGAAAATATAAGGATGCATATATTCCAAAGAACAAAAAATGTGTTCCTTATAATCTTGAACATAAACCCATTATACATTTAATCTACATTTAATCTAAATTTAATCTTTATTTAATATCCGAATGGTATAATCCTTAACTTTAAATTGTTAATGTTTGTTAATCTTAAAACTTCTCAAATAATGAGTAACCAACGCCCTATTCTACCCGGCATCACGCCCAAAGGTATCTTAACTTAACTTTAATAATAACGTGCCTTAAAACCGATTTTAGACAAAATTCCCATTACTTTATAACCCCCCTATACGTTGTAATAAAAACCAATACCCCCTTTTACCTAAAATATAATAGTAAGGTATTTTCGGGGGTACGGTACAACTCAAACTAAAACAATCTTCCGTCTAACAACTCGGCATACTCAGTAACATACACAGGATCATTTTCAATTCGTAAGTTATCTTCGTTCAAATAAAGATAACCAACGCCTGTTAGACTATTCCTATTTTTCAATACCTCAACCCTTGTCTTTGATCTCTTTTCTTTTGTTCCACCCTCGTAGGCTCTGACAACTGATAAGACTTGCATTGATTTATTTATAATCTTTGAAGATCCCTCAAAATCATCTTTTTCGGGTATCCTATACAACCTTGCTTCCTTATCATCTACGTCGGCAACATATCTACTGTTCGTTGTTCCAGGCTTTCGTAGGTGGTGACATATGAGGATATTAATACTCAACTTTTGTGCAAGGTTCTTCAATGCTTTAATGATATGCCCCTGTTCGTTATATGTCTTTGTGCTTTCGGTCTCACTTTCCAAATCTTGCAACGGATCTATGATTACCAACTGTGGCTTTGTGTCTTTGTTTGCACTTCTGCTTATGACGTATTTGATGATAGTCTTCCAGGAATTTTCACTAAACCCTGATAGGTTTTCAAGTGAGAAATGATCCCAATACTCGATCTTTTCTGATAACTCGTGATTTATTCCGTAGGCATTTTCAATATGCTCTTTGTTGTTCCACTTCTTAAACTCTACGCCAGACCATATTGATAACAACCTTTTAATGCCTGTCCTTTCGCCATTTTCAAGATCAAGGTATAAAACTTTTTTACCTTGTTTGGCTACGTTTACCGCTATGTTTGACGCTACAAGGCTTTTTCCAACCCCACTTTCCCCGCCTAAAAGTATTGTGTCGCCAGGCTCTACAACCCCCAATATGTCATCTATTTTTGGGTATCCGGTAAATGACTGATTTCCATCTAAACTAAATACTCTATCAATAACTTCGTTCCTTTCTTGTATCTCTTGCTTTGATAGTTTCATATAAACTCTACCTTTCTTCTCTGTTGTTCCGGTGTCAAATCACCTAAAACATACGGAATAAATGAATAACTTTTCTTACCCTTAAAAGATTTACTATTATTTGTATTTATATTCTTGTTAGTGTCCCATTTGTTACTTTTAGGGTAGTCCCTTTTTTGTAACGAGTTCCCCGCCGTTGTACTAACAACAACCTTTTCTATCGGTGGTGGGTAGTCCCTTTTCTCATCTTTAGGGTAGTCCACACAGCAGTCCATTTTTATTAACCCACCATAGTTTTTTATTGTTGCTATCGTACCTTTTCGGGTTGGTAGGTAGTCCACTACCTTGTACTCATTTTGTAGTTTTTCAAGGTGTCTTTTGATTGTTTTTCTATCCACCGCAAAAAATCTACCCAACTCTGACAGACCGCATACGGCTTGTCCCTTATTAAGAGTTACCGGTGTGTACCAATAGTTAGTAGCAACCCCGCTTTCGTTCCGGGATCTTATGAGTAACCTTTCAAATATAAGTTGTGATAGGTAATCACTTCCAAATATCTTATTTAAGTCTGGTGGTATTGGTGTTTTCCACGTCATATTTTAATTCCTTTCCTTGTAACAGGTCGTTAAAAAAGCTATTCGTGTCATACCCTAATTCTGCAAACTTACATATGTCGTTTCCATAGGCTTTGTGTATAAAATCAGCTCTTTTTCTTCCTATAAAATCTTTGTACTCCGTAATGTATTTCTGCATTACATATTCAGATACTTTTCTACCTTGCATAATACTTTCTCCTTTTTAATTTGTTAAAATACAAAAAAACCTCTACCCGTTGTGGTCGGGTAGAAGTTAGCGAACACGTTCCCACAATGAACGATTATTATTGTCAACAAGCCGTATTGTGCCTGTTATTGTTTCATTATTTTATATATAACACTCTTAGGTTTTTTCTGCAACCCGCGTGGTTACAACATAAATCGGTTGCTATTTCGGGTTTTTTTCGTTACTTATTAAACTACTATAAAAAGAGTTTTTGAAAAGCAAATGAGAGTTAAAAAGTGCCAAATATCTACCAAATTCCATCTCATAGTTACTCTTCCAAGTTATACTCTGCTCTCATAAGTTCAATTGTTTTAAATGCTTCTGTCTTTAAGTCTTCATCTTTTTGTTGCTCTTTTTCCCTTTCAATTCGAAGCAACTTTCCCAACTTATCGAGGTATTTTAATCTCGTTTGATGGTCCGGATACATCTCACCTGTATATTGGTCCCTCTTTTCTGCTTCTAATCCAGCCTGTAACATCTCGTAATACTTCTGATGATTTAATCCGTAACAATCGGCAATAAGGTTAATATCTATGGTACTTAATAAGTTTGAAGCCAATACCCTCGCACTACTTTCTTTGACTTCCGGGTGTAATTCCATATATGCCCTCGTTCCGTTTCTATTATGTTTCAACCAAGTAAGGTAAAATAATGTCTTTTCCTTTGATCCAATAATATGTTCTATATCTTCAAGTGTGATGTTGTATTCATTTTCCATAACATATACATAGCATTTATAAAAATTTTTCGCCAATTTAACCCCTGATTATTTGTTGTTGTTAAGAGATAAAAGGTATGTATAAAAACTTAACCCTGCTAAATTATAAGAAATTTTGTAGGAGGTAGACTTTTTAATTGGTTTTAACTAACTATATTAGGTATAATTTGTTCAACAAATGAAGGATAAGTTTTTAATAGTCATACTTTCAATATCTGCTCTCATGTTAGCTAGTTCTTTCTTCTTCTACCTGGTAATTTACTCCCCAAGAAAAGCAGAGGAAAAAAAGCAAGAGTTATTACTTAAAGAAAAGGAAAATAAAAAAGAAGAAGCAACTAGATACTGCCTATCAAAGTATGATAAAAAGCAAAAAGAAATGCTCGATATCATAAGTAAAATGATTAAAGGTTGCCCTTACACGGGGATATGTAATACACAACAAGCAATCACGTTCAGTTACGACGGAGTGTATGACGAATCAAACGATCCAACTACAGCAGCATTTAAAACTAAATTTATGACTAACTGTATTAACACATACCCAATAAAATAAACATCAGTTAAAAATTAATGGCATTATCTAAAAAGAGTAAATAATATACGCGGAATACTTTTCTGTCTCTCCAATGTAACCCAAAATAAGTAGTTAGATATATGAAATTAACTCAGTTAGAACCTTGAAATCTCTGAATAAGTGGTTCAAGTTAGCATCCATTAGCGACCCCAGGAAGTCGGATAATCACCTTGTGTGGTTAACGGACTTTCTTGTTGACGGGGCGAGAATATCGGACTGAGCGAATGAAATGAGCGAAGGAGATGGGGTCGCGAGCTTTACAGATTGTGTGAGCGAAGCGATATACAAGATGTTAAGACGCGTGACCGAGACCCGTCAACCACCCCAAGTATCCTGTAGTATTTGACACAAAAGGCACGTTAAGCTATAATTCCAGCCAATCAACTAAAACCAAAAGGAGGTTTACGATGTGCAGTGGGATGGGTGTACCACCATATGGAATTCCGATAACGGATGACGTTCATAAGTTGTACCCACCAGAAATCAAGAAAGCTTGGAGAAGCTTTCACAATTGGTGGAAGAAAAATTACGACGGGGTGAACCCAGTAAGTAGATCCAAAATGACCACCAGGGTCTCCGAAGCATTTAAACAAATCACGGAAGCACCAATTCCAGGATACGATGGAAAAACTGGCAAAGACTCATGTTATGTGATCGGGGTAACAGCTCGTCTTTGCGACTAAACCTTTTCGATCTAGTACTTAACAAACCGCTGTAAGGGAGTGTGATAAACACAATCCCCCAAGGCGGTTTTCTTTTTTACTAAAAATTTTTTTATAGCACATACAGTTCTATTACTAACCTGTAAGCGACCCCAAGAATTACATAAACACAAAATAAATTTAATTTCCCCCCTCCCCACCCAATAAAACTGAGAGGGATTTTTTATTACTAAAGATAATAAACGAACTCCTTTTTAGAAAATTTTAGTAAATTCTAATAGATTTAATTTCTTTTCTAATTTCTCTGTAATTTGGAATTGTTTTTCCGACCGCATCCCAAAATCTTTTTGAATGATTAAACTCAGTTAAGTGGCATACTTCGTGAGCAATAATGTAGTCTCTTTGCTCTTTAGGCAAGAAAGCAACTATGTAGTTAAAGTTCAAATTACCGGATTTGGAACAACTTCCCCATTTCGTTTTTTGATTTCTTATAGCTAGCTTACAATATCTAACACCATAAAACTCACAAAAGGATTTAAGACCCTCTAAAATGATATCTCTGGAAATTTCTTTGTTTTGGAGATAGTGTTTTTTTGAACGCACTTCTTGAAAGTTTATCAGAGTGATGCATTTTTTTGAATATTTATATAAATATCGTCAATTAATTATTGCTTAAACAGTTCTACTAATAACTACAGCCTAGGTATTTAGCTGAAATTCGCTACGGAACCTTACACAAGACAGTTAGTTTTTCATAGTAACTACTACAGATAATATTTATTAAAAATACCTTTACAGGGAGTACCGTAGCAAACATATGCTTCCTTTTTGGGCAGATCAAAAACAAGAGCTCCTAGTGTAAAATCATGACTACATATGGGATTTTCTTCGTTCCGGTGATCTTGTAGAAGCAATATCATATCTTTTACAGTCATACCCATATTTGTAAGATGTGAAGCCCTTTCATACCTCTCAACAGAATTAATAGTTTTGAAATTTTCGAATTTTTGTAAAGCAGGTGAAAGATAATGATTAGTGTGTACAAAAGGCTGATTTATATAACTTGAAACCCCTATTTTTGCTCCAGCAATTTCTACATTTCTTACCTCGTGGCCCTGAACTAACACGTGGTTAAAACCACTGGCCTTGGGGGTATTTCTAATAAGCTCCTCAGCGGCATTTAACGATTTACTTTCCAAAATAGCCCGTGCCACGAAATTTTTTGGGACACCTACCTTCGATTCCGAATGCAATTCATTGATACATTGACATAGACCAAAAGTATTCATGCCCGCGGAATCTCCTGCGAGCAGTGTCTTTGCGGCTAAAGTTATAAATTTAATACCGTTAATTTCTGCTTTTAATAAATAATAATCGGCAACTGCTGACAAAAGCCAATCCTCATTGTACCCTATAATTGCACCATCCTCATTAAAAGAAACAGCAACAGTACAGTGATCGGATAATCCTGCAGATGAAATGTTTGTATTTTTTTTCCTTTTTCGTTACAAAAAAAATCATACAAATCTCGATTGTTGTGAAAAAAGTACTCCATTACGGGTACCTCGGCACAAGTGGCTATTGCGACTAATTCATCAACCAAGTGGGGAAATTTTTTTTTGCGTAATTTAGAAATATTCTTGGCATCGATCTAAATATGATGAGTAGTTTGGAATTTTTTCGCGCCTAAGTTGAATTCTTTTCTGGACGGTATCTTTAAATTTCTTACCTATGGCACTACCAACCTGTGTGTAATCACCTGTAACTTCTAAAATATTAAAGCCACCTTGCATAAAATTAGTATAAGTTATGTTCTAGCTTTTTCAATATTTCTTGGTAATAAAATTCTGGTTGGAAATAAGGTATGAACTGATCCTTTCTTATTAACTATCCAATCTCGTCAGTAATCTTAAAAATAACCTTTTTTTACCTTAAATAATATGCATCTTCTAAATTTTTATAAAAATATTTAGTAATTTTATTTTTAAATTAAAAAAATAAGGACCCTTTACATAAAATAAATATGTATTGGGTCCCATTTTTGAAAAAAATTTTCTACTAACAGCCCATGAATATCCTGGCAGTTTTACCCGCCATTTCGAAAAGCATCGCGGAGGGACATTCCGGTATGCTCACTTCGACGGTATCGACGAAAAAGTCAACCCAAGGTGGTGAGTAAGACTCTAGAAACTTAAGAGAGGCACTATTCAAATCTCCTCTCAGATCTCCTATAAAGGGTGTATCAAGATTATAAATTACCCCCTTAGGAGATACACTCACCATCCAAACCTCCTTATTTTTTATGAAAGGGGGCTCTCCTGGTGTATTTCCCACCTTTATGGTAAGTTTATCTGGGATACTGTAACCCTCTAGGTGGTCCACAATTACCTCGATAAATTGGGACTGCGACAAGGCACGTTGTACCTCATCTAAAAAATCTTCGTCCGGAGGATCTCTAAAATCCATAATACCCTCCTCTGTATAAGGATCAAAAGTCCCCTCTTCACCGGTGCGCCAGAATGCAATCTTATTGCCTTGATAACTATAGCCCATAAGATATTCTTTGCGCGCCTTTTCTAAAGCCTTAATTACTGCAGGCTTTAGTTTTTCGACACATGAAATTATTCCGGTGACAACAACTCCCCCGTTCTGTAGAACCAGAATTTTGGTCATCTCTTCCCTGTATTCGCAGACAAATTGACAAAAATTTTCAAAATCTTCTTTGTTTCTTTCCATTTTTCCTCTTGGTGATCCTTTGGACACTCTTTATTTTGAAGAGTGATTAAGTATTTAGCAAAATAATAACACACTATGGGTTCTATTGCAACTAGTGAATCCGTACAACCAACCCACTACGGTTGGTAAGTTGTATAATAAATAAAATGGATAATATCGATATTACTAACAAAACGACAGACATCATTGATACTAATAACACTGTTGAACCAGAAAAACCCCGTAAAGCCACGAATTTCAAATGGCTATCACTATTCTTAGGACTTGTATTTTTTATAACATTAGGATTTTTTACCTACAAATTTTTAATTTTCGATAAAACAAAAAAATTAGTAAACATGGGTAAAAATAAAGAGATTATAGAAAATTTAGATGAAGCATCAAATTCACAAAATGCCTTCGGTACACTCCTTTCACAATCGAATAGCACAGAAACCACCAAACCAAGTACTACTGAAACAACCGTAAAAAATCAACCGGATATAACTGTTAATAAAGAGACTCCCATAATCGAAGAAAAGGTATCTGAACCAGAAAAAGCAATTCCTGAAAATAATGATAAGCCGTCAATAAAACTAACATCTTGGGGATACAAAGACAGAACATTTTCGGAGGATGACCCCATAAATCTATCGCTAACCGCAGAGGATAATATTGGTGGAATATCTTATGTAGAATTCTATATAAATGGGGAAAAAGAAAAAACTGTTCAATACCGAGCACTTTATGATAAAGATACAGAGGGATGGGATCCTGGAGAAGGTGATAGAGGGATAAACATTGCTTCTGACTATCTAGAGGATAAATACGATGACAATGACATTGGATACACTTACAGACATTACAAAAAATTTGATACGACAAAGTCATCTTGCGGATTTTCTGAAGGATACATTTTTATAATGGCTGGAGATAAATATCTTTACGACGTAAGGATGAAAAAAGGATTAGAAGAAGTCAAAGTCTGTTATAAGGGAGACTCAATAAATTACAACGATAACTACATATATTTATTCAGAAGTGACGACGGTGATTACGAATTTTATGCTAAAGCATACGACAAGTACGGCACGAGTGCAAAAAGTGAGAAGATTGAGTTCGAGATTGATTAAGTTATTACGGTGATTAGATAATTGCGTAAGTGAAAAAAAGTAGAAAAAATATTATCACAAATCTCCTACCAAAATTAATTCTATTCACGAGATTGCAAATTCTTTTATGCATACATAACTAATATTATCAAATTACAAATATTTTGTAATTATGTTATCAGAAAAACAAAAAAAGGACCCGCTACATAAAATTTATATGTGTTGGGTCCCATCTTAACATGCATTTTATGACATAAGGATAACCCCTGCTTTGAAGGCAATCACCTCTCGGTAATCCCTTTCCAAATTTTTAAAGCAGACAGTTAACTTTTTCCCCTCTATGTAGACTTCGCAACCGAACTCCTTCTCTAAAATCTGGAGGTTTGGAGAAGGAAGCTGCAAAGGCTTACTACTCTCAATTGAAAACGAACCCTCGTTGTTCGCCTCTCCTGAGAGTTCCATCATTACAATTTCGATGAACGGAGAGGTTTCTTTGAGCTGCCTAACGAAAGGAGTGAGACGCAAATCTTCCAAAAGACCCTCGCTCCGATCGGAAATTACAGGAGTCCAATATTCCTGGCCCCCGTCCACCGTCTCGCCGTATTCGAGAGGTAACAGCTCCCTTACGTACTTGGAACTTTCTAGGTACGCCAATTCGTTCTTTTTGGCAACACTATAGGGTTTTATGCAAGTGCCCTCTTCGTGGTTTAGAAAATATTCAATTCTGTTACTTTTGACATAACAACCCTTTAAAAGTAAAATCGTGAACAATAATAAAAAAAATTAAATATAAAGGAGAGAAAATGGAAAATAAAGAGGTAACGATACTATCTAATGAGTATTCGTTGAGAATGGTTGACGATGATGAAACACAATCATTAAGTATTGTAAAACCCAGTAACAATCTTGATGTTGCTTACATTGAATACCCTAATAACACTCTTTCTAGAAGCTTATTTAAGAATTTCGGTCTGATGCATCTTGTCGCAAATTCTTTTCCAAATGTTATTAGGATAAATTTTCTTCTGATTCCAGAGGTATTTGAGATTGTACAAGCGATGTACGCATTCAATAAAAGAGCTATCCCAAAGATTAAGTATTTTGATATTGAGCAAGAAACCACACCAAATCTGCTAGAGTACAAACTAACTGACAGAAAAGCCGTGGTAGCATTCTCTGGAGGTAAAGATTCTTTATGGAACGTATGGAGAATGACCAAATCTTTGGGAATAGATAACGTTCTAGCCGTTCATATTGCAGGTATAAATAGAAGCGTATCCGCACAAGAAGAAAAAGATACTCTGGCACAAAGAAAAACGCTTCGTGATTTTCCGCAACTGAAAATTGTTAAACTGAAAAATGGTAGCAGAATTTCAGGTAAGTCAGTTATGAGATCGAGAGACATGTTTATAACCTCCTTGATAATTCCAATTGCACTGGAATTTGGTGCTTCAAGGATAGTTATTGAAGGTAACATGGGGAAACAAGATCAAAATTATCAATTTACTGAGACCGAATCGTCATGGAAACTTTATAACAAAAAAATCGAAGAACTGATTGGTAGTCCGATAAAAGTCGAGTGGGAAGATGCCGACGATGTCGAATGTTTAGCTGACTTGATAAAATATTGGCCACGATCAGTTCCAACGATTTCAAATTGCTTCTCTCCTCCTTTTGCAAGAAAGAACTTGAGAAAAAAGTGGCTAGAAAAGACACCAAATTTTATACTTCAAAACCCATCTCAGTGCGGGTCATGTATAAAATGCAGAATAGTAAGAATAGCAATGGCTTTGAATAATCTAAACTATCCTGCAGAAGAAGTCATTTTTTTCCTCAAAGACACCAAAGAATGGTTAAAAGCAAAAAAAGATGGGGTTTCAGATATTATAGGACAAGATTTTTACTCGAGTCTAGATAAAGCTATCGATGTATGGGATAATCTAAATAATTGATAATTGAAGAAGGAGAAATAAATGAAACGAGTGAAAACTTTCAGTGTATTTTTGGGTATCGACGGCGTGAATGAAGAGGGTACCCAGAACCAAATCGTTGAAGAGGAAATGAACCTGTGGTTTCAAAAAATGGGGGAAAAATTGAAAATATTAGATTTTAAAACTGCTGTTCGCGGACCTTGGATAGTAATTTTTATACTTTACGAGGAATAAATCCAATAAAACTGAATAATAAGGGCTGGATGAATAAAAAAATTCAACTAGCCCTTAAGTTTTTTCATCACCTCACTTCTTCTTTGTACAACCTACCTCCCCTCCTCTCCAAAGCTCGTATCTCAATCCTAATTAAGTCAAAATCATTATTATGTAGGTTAAAAATAACACCCTGTAGTATTTGACTAACAAACAAATTCATAGTAGCATGTCGTTCAGAAAAACTTAACCCTAGAAAATTATAGGGAAAATCAAAAATAGACAAGGAGAAAAATGAAAATAAAATGGTGGGTTTGGGCAGCTGTAGCTGCGATTGTTCTAGTAATCGTGGGAATTGTAGGAAGATTTACATTCCTCGGCTATTACTGGACCTCTATTGGAGATCAATCAATCGGGGTGGAAACTGTGGCAGGAAATGTCACACGCGTACTTCCGCCAGGAATTCATTCTAATGGAAAGCTTTGGGCGGATCTTCACGAAATTGACATAAGTCAGCTCGCCTGGTGCTCGGTTGATCCAGAAGTGCTTACAAAAGATTCACAAAGACTTGGATTTGTAGTTTGCGGAACCGTTCAAAGACCGGGTTTATCCGATTTAGTAGGGCCTGAATCAGGAAAAACCACCTACTATCAGTATAACGGCGGTCAATATTGGGTAGGCTATAAAACATATTTTCTGAGAAACAGTGTTTTAGCCGGTAAATATCATACTGAAACTAACCCAAACAACTCGAACGAGCAGCTGTATGTGATTGACGAGGCAGGGCTAATGCAACAATTAGCACAACAAGCAATGAAAAGCTGCGTAGGTGACAGGACATTCGAAGAGGCTGTGGTAGGATCTAATCGCGACAGTCTGCGAGCCTGTATCGACGAATCGGTTAGCACTTTAGCGGCAAATTACGGCGGGCTAAAAGTGGAAAACGTTGTGGTTCCAAATATTTTAATTGGTAAAGAAGTAGCAGCAAAACTTGACGCTATTACTCAAGCCAAGTTCGACACTCAGCTGGAACTTCAAAAGAAGGAACAAGCACTTGCTGAAGGAGAAAGACTACTTGCAGTTGAACAAGCCTCCATTAGAGTCAAACAAGGATCCATTCAAGAAACAGCTGAGCAAGAAGCAATAACATTAGGGCTTCAAGCAAAAGCTGAGAAAGCTCGTAAGGAACTTATTGACGCAGAAAAATCAAACGAGCTTCTTAAAGCACAGCTTCAAATTGAAATTAGCCAAACAAATTTGGAAGCTTCAAAAATTGAAGTACAAAGTAAGCATATGTGGGAAATTACTTTAGCTGAGATTATGAAGCAAAACCCAACATATGCACAATATTTAATGCTCCAATTAGCCACTGCAGCATGGGATGAGACTGATAAAATTGTCGTTCCAATTGGGTCAGATCCTTACACGATTATCAATCCTTGGGGAAACGTAACACCCATTATCGGTCCTGAGTAAAAACAAGGAGAATGATATGTTTACTTTTCTTGGAAGGGTGTTGATTTATATAGGACCAGTAATAATATGGGTTCTAATGAATCAAAAAATTGACCGGCTAGAAACTAAAAGGGAAGAGCTCAGGGAAAACAAAACCTGGGGAAAATTCTTTTGGTTATACGGATGGTCAATCGGAGTAAAAAAAATCGGAACGTATATAAGATACGTTCTGACAGGAGGGGTAATGTTATTAGTTCTAAGATGGTTTTTCATCTTAACTAGTACAACCCCCAAATAGTATTTACAAAAGCCCGAGAAGTTTATAAAAATTTCTCGGGCGTTTTTTTTTGCCTCAATCTTCTTTGTACAACCTACCTCCCCTTCTATCCAAAGCTCTTATCTCACTTTCAATTAATTCGCGGGGGTCAAATTCAAAAAACTCTATTTTTACACCGGTCTCTTTCACTAACTCAAGGATAAAATCTTTTCCTAGACTATTTTCATAAGTTCCCAAACATTTTATCTCAATTACCCCTGCAGCAACTAACTCCTTAAAACACCTGACACAGGGGGTACCAAGAATATATGCTGTCGAACCATGAAGACCTTCTCTTGTAGAGTTTATAATGGCATTTTGCTCTCCGTGGAGTGTTCTTTCGCAATGATTATTTATCAAAAAATGCCCAACATCATCACAATGATCTCCCCCTGGAACCGAACCGTTGTAACCAGCCCCAATCTGTCTGTTATTTTTTACTATCACTGTTGCCGTTCGTAACCGATCACAAGTTGCTCTGGTAGAATAAATCAAAGCTACTTGGAACCAAAATTCATCCCATGTGGGTCTATCGGTATTCTCACTCATTTTATCTCCTCTCACATATTTCTTGAGTTTAATTAATTGAGATTATAGCACTAACACACGTGCAACTTAACTACTCTTTATAGAAAACTCTAAATACGAGGATTAAAAATACCTTATCCAATAAGATTATTTTTTAGAAGCCGCTGGTTTCTTTTTCGTTGCCTTAACTATTTTTTTCTCAGCTTTCGGTTCCTTCTTTTCTTCTACGACTACTTTTTTCTCAACCTCTTTATTCAGATTTGAAGCTGTTAAAGCCGCTAATATCTTATCCAGTTTAATACTGATTTCTTGTAATTGAGCGTTGTTTTGGATTGCTGGTGCTTCTTTTCTTTCAAAATTAGGTCTTCTTGGACCCCTGTCATGAGATTCTCTCGGAGCTCTTGAACCACCTTCCTTTTTTTCAAAACAATCACTGCAATAAACCGGTCTTCCATCTCTTGGTTCAAAAGGAATTTCACAATCTTTTCCACATTCCGAACAAACAGCTCTAAACATTTCTCTTCTTTCTCCACGATCACGGAAATCTCTTTTTCCAAAATCCCTACGACCGAAATCTCTTCCAGAACCCGACCTATCTTGTTGATTAAAATTTCTCATATGTGAGAATAATAACACACAATCAAAACATTCTATAAATCTCAATTATTTTGAGTTATAATCGTCGAAATCAAGACTAAAAAAAGGAGAGAATGTGGAACAAGTCAAAATATTTGAGGATAGTTACTCAAAAACAGTAGAAGATAAAGCAAATACATGGTTCAAACAAAATGAAGGAAAAATAATTACCACTGATAAGCAATTTTTTGTCTGCGACGGTTCGATATATTTGCTAATTTTCTATAAAAGTATCGAGTAAATAAATAGGCACTGTATAATTTAAAAAAACAGTGCCTTTATTTTTTACATTTAAAAGAAATTTGTCACCACCCTACTAAAAAACTAGAAACCTTCCTTTTTCAAAGACACAATAATATAAACGCTTACTCCAATAATCACCAGCACCACCAAGCCAAATAATAAATCTATTATTAATGAAAATTTTTTAAATTTCTCGAACACAATTTGATTCTTTCACGTAAACGTTTACTAAGTCAAGTCAGCACCACCATTAAAAAGTTAAATTAAATTTAAATTGGTGTAACATTTACTCATGAAAGAAAAATGCCCTTTTTGCAATACAGAAATTGACTTAACTGATAAATTTTGCCCAAACTGTGGAAATAAACTACCTGATAAAGATCTCCCCTTTTCAACTGCCCGAAAACTTAAAATATATATTCTAAGTGTTTTATTAGCACCATTTGGTTTGTATTGGTTTTTTAAGTATTTTAGAAGCGAGAACACCGATAAAAGAAAGGTAGCATTTAATGTTCTTTATATCTCAATTGTTATGATTATCATTCTTTTTATAATTAACTTTTACTTTGTGAGAGCCTTACAAACGTATGTAGATTCTTATAACTTAGATAATTTCGGGTACTAATGTATAATATTTATAAATTAAAACCGGAAATTAATTCTGGGAATGACAATGTATGACAAACAAACTAAGTACACAACCATATAAAGGTTCAAGAGACTTTTATCCTTCTGATATGAAGATTAGAAACTTCATATTTGATAACTGGAAAAAGGTCTGTAAATCCTATGGATACGAAGAATACGACGGTCCTTTTTTGGAAAGTTTTGAGGTTTACGCGGCAAAATCAGGAGAAGAATTGGTAAACGAACAGCTGTACAGTTTTACGGACAGAGGTGACAGAAAAATAGCCATCAGGCCTGAAATGACACCAACACTCGCTAGAATGATCGCGCAAAAAATAAACGAGCTTCCACGACCTATCAGATGGTTCTCAATCGCAAACTTTTGGAGATATGAGAAACCTCAAAGAGGCAGAGGGAGAGAATTTTTTCAATTAAATACTGACATTTTTGGGGTTGAAGGACGCGAAGCCGATCTTGAAATTATCTCCCTAATGGCTGATTTGATAAAAAGCTTCGGCGCGAAAGAAAACATGTTTGAGATAAGAATTAATAATCGAAAGTTAATGGATAATTTTTATAAGAAATTAGGTCTCGAGGTCGGGCAAATAAAAATTGTTAATAAAGCAATAGATAAAAGAAATAAAATATCTGAGGAAGAGTTTGAAAAATGGCTATCCGAAGATGCAAAACTACAATCCAAGCAAATAACCAATTTAAGTGATTTTATAGAAAACCCCTACCCCACTATTAATTCAATGTGCGATGAGAAATATGAAGGAGCTTTAGAATTAACTGAATTAATGAATTTAATAAATGAAACAAACTTAAATGATTTTATAAGAATAGACGTGTCCACAATAAGAGGTCTTGATTATTACACCGGTACTGTTTTTGAAATATTCGATCTTAATCCCATAAACTCAAGAGCTATCGGCGGCGGGGGTAGGTATGACGATTTGATAGGTCTCTTTGGTAATGAAAAACTAACGGGAACAGGTTTTGCCATCGGAGATATTACATTTACAGATTTCCTTCAAACATGGGGTCTGTTACCTGAATTTAATGATGAAATTGATTATTTTGTAACCTTGTGGCCTTCTGAAAACCAACAATTTATTTTGAAAACACTTGAAATTTCAAAGAAACTAAGAGAGAAAGGTTTTAAAGTCTCAACGTGGTTAGAAAAAAACACTAAAATAGATAAGCAATTAAAATATGCGGACAAGATAGGAGCAGATTTTACTATTATTGTAGGTGAAAACGAACTAAAAAATGACACTCTTCTAGTTAAAAATATGAAAGAAAAAAGTCAATCTGAAATAAAGCTCGAGGATTTTTAATGAAAAAAAACAAACTGCCCAAGAAACTGCCAACAGGATATATTCTACTTGTAACAGCAACATTTCTTTGGGCGGCCGCAGGACCCGTAATTAAAAATACTCTGGAATACATACCCGCACTTACCTTTTTATTTTTAAGATTTCTTATCGTTTGTATAGTACTTCTACCCTACACAATTTACGAAATTCAAAAGGTTAAAATTCATCACAAAGATTATTTCAATTTAATATTATTAGGCATATTTTCACAAACATCTCTGGGTCTCATTTTTATTGGATTAAAATACACTACAGCTACTGACAACGCTATCATAGGAATTTTAGGATCTATATTATCTGTAATAGCCGGTCATTACTTTTATAATGAAAAGATTCATAAAGATTTAAAAATCGGACTTTGGCTTGCATCCTTAGGAACGTTGGTAGTTGTCATAGAGCCCTTATTCTCACAATCTCAAAACATCAATATACTAGAAAGGATTTTTGGAAACACGCTAATACTTATCTATAACTTTTTTTGGGTTACATATATAGTTTGGTCAAAGATGAGTATGGGAGAAAGATCAAAGATTTTAGAAAAAACACTTGGTTTTATTAAAATTAAACCTATGACTAAGGAGTATCCACCTACTCTCTTAATAGCAATATCGATGTATGTGGGACTTTTTACAATAGCTCCTATGGCTGTATTCGAAATGATGGGTTCCTTCGGAAATAATCAAATTTTCAATTTAAGCCAAATGGGTTTTGAGGCAGTCATAGGACTTTTATATATGGCATTATTTTCATCAATTGTAGCCTATATCAGCTACCAGAAAGCCATAAAATCCGTAAAAGTGTCTGACATAGCCTTTTTTCATTATCTAAGCCCTTTGTTCACGTTACCGGTAGCATATGTAATTTTAGGTGAAATACCCAATAAATTCGTCATTGCTGGATCTGTTTTCATTGCTCTCGGAGTGTATATCGCGGAAATTAAAAACAATAAAGATTAAGGACTTGTTGAATAAAAAAAATCCTGTTATACTCCTTAGCGTTATGAAAAAGGATATTCATCCAAAATTGAATAAAGAGTGCGTGGTTACATGCGCTTGTGGTAACACCTTTACTACTATCTCTACTCTACCATCAATAACAGTTGAAATATGCAGTGCGTGTCATCCTTTTTACACAGGACAATCTAAATTTGTTGATACAGAAGGAAGAATAGACAAATTTTCAAGAAGACTAAAGGTTGCTGAAGAAAAAAAGAAAGTTGCGGAAGAGATGAAATCGGTTAAAAAATCCAAGAACAAAGGTTCAGAAGAATACAAAGAAGTATCGTTAAAAGAAATGTTGCAAAAAGCTAAAGCCGAAGAAGAAAAATCAGCAAAAAAAGAAGATTCAGAGTAGATTACTAACTCAACCAATAGTATTAAAATTTCCGATTTTTTTAGTTATATAATTATGTTGTACCTATTTTCTTACAAAATATGAATCAAGATTATTTAAAAATCGAAATAGAAAAAATTGAAAAGGAGATTCAAATAAACAAGGAAGTTTTACAAAAAGAAACAAACGATGATATGAAGTCGCTAATTGAGAAAGAGATATTGGATTTGGAAAAGCAAAAAAAAGATTTTGAGGAATCTATCTATAATGAAACTGTTTTTGATGGATCTGACAACAACGGTGAAAGCGAAGGTAACACTGATATAGACCCAAATACGATAATGCTAGAAATAAGATCGGGTACCGGTGGTGATGAAGCAGGTCTTTTCGCACGTGATTTATATAGAATGTATTCACGATATGGTGAAAAAAATAAATGGAAAATAAGTGAGGATTTCGTTAATGAAAATGAAGCTGGGGGTATTAAAACCCTAATTGCAGAAATAAAAGGTAATAATATATATAATTTATTAAAATATGAATCAGGAGTACACAGAGTTCAAAGAGTTCCAGTTACTGAAGCGGCTGGAAGGATTCACACATCTACTGCAACCGTAGCAGTCTTACCTAAAATTAAAAAAATAGATATTGAGATTAAACCGGAAGATTTAAAATGGGATTTTTTCAGATCAGGCGGAAAAGGAGGACAAAATGTGAACAAAGTATCGACAGCAGTTAGACTGACGCACATTCCTACAGGCACAATAGTTGAATGCCAAGAAGAAAGATATCAGGGTAAAAACAGGGAGAAAGCACTGCAGTTGCTTCATTCCAAGCTTTATACCCAGATGCAGGAACAAAGTGTTAAAAATATTACTGATTTAAGATCATCTCAAGTGGGTTCTGCCGAAAGAAGTGAAAAAATTAGGACATATAACTTTCCTCAGGATAGAATCACAGACCACAGAATAAATAAAACATGGCACAGTATAGATAAAGTTATGAATGGGGAAATAGATAATATATTAAAAGATACAACCGTTGAGATGGAAAAAAACTTGGAAAATTAAAATTTCTTGCCTTTCTAGTAAAAGTAATTTAAGGGATTATTTAACAAATTTTCTGACAGACGCTGATAAGTTTAAAACTCTTTAGCCATTTCAATTGCCTTATTAAGCTGGGAATCTATTTGGTTATTCAAATCTTCATCTGTTATTTCAACAGGTACATCGGGTTCTATACCCTTTCCGTGAACCCAAACTTTATTTGGTGTGAGCCATTTGGCTATTGTTATGTGAATACCCGATCCATCCTTAAAATCTTTTGCATCTTGAATAGTTCCCTTTCCAAAAGATTTAGCCCCTATTAATTTTGCCCCAATATTATCTTTAAGGGCAGCGGCTAATATTTCTGAAGCGGAAGCACTTCCCTGGTCAATAAGTACGAATACCGCCGGAACGTCTTTAAAAACTCCAACTTTAGATGTTTCAAACGGAATTTGTTTACCTACCGATGTTTCTTCATATAAAACTGTCTTTCCTCTAAAAAAGTCTTCGCTAATATGAACTGCTGATTCCAGATAACCTCCGGGATTTCCTCTAACATCTACAATCACAGCATCCAACTCTTCCATTTTTACATTTAATTCCGAAACTGCTTTATCCCACTCGTTGTTAGTATCAGTACCAAATCTACTTATTCTAATATATGCGGTACCGTCACCTTTATCTTCCCATGTAACACTTGCAACAGTTATCACACCTCTTGTGATAGTAACTTCCCTCGGATCGCTATTTCCGGTCTGTAGAACTAATTTTACTGTAGTTCCTGAGTCTCCTCTAATCAAAGCAACCGCCTCACTTGTACTCATTCCGGCTGTGCTTGTTTGTTCAATTTGTAAAATTTTATCTCCAGGTCTGGCACCGGCATTTTTTGCTGGAGAGCCATCAAATGGTGAAACGATTATTAAATTGCCATCTTTTATACTTAGCTCGGCTCCAATTCCTTCATATTTTCCTCCCATAGAATCCATAAAACTCTCATTTACTGCCGGAGGTAAAAAAGAAGTATAGGGATCACCCAAGGCTTGTACCATCCCCGAAATAGCACCATACATCATAGCTTTCTGATCAATAGGTCTTTCTAAATAAGTGGTATTTAGCATGTCCCAGACCTCCCAGAATAAGGAAAAATCCAATTCTCCGTTAGCGGGTAGTTTGTTGGTAATTTCTATTTGTGGAGGGTTTTTTCTAACTTCAAAAACAAAACCTCTTTTTCCAAAGTAATATCCACCATAAAAAAAGCTTACAGCTATTAAAAATGTTATTAAAATTCTTTGAAATTTCTGGAATTTCATTTTTTATTCAATAATCAGAAAATTCGGCAACCTAATTTCCACGGTTCTTTCATCTGAACCGAACTTAACAAATATACTAAATTCAGAAACCCTGTCAACTACCCCGAACCAACCAAAATACGGTCTTTGCAGAGCCTGTACCCTCATTCCCGGTTCGACATTTTTAACATATTCAGGATTAATAATATTTATATCGGTTATCTTTTCCTTTTTATTCAAGATCTTCATGTCCTCTTCTCTTACCGGTATTCTTAAAATATTTTTAGCTCCCTCAAAAAAAACATATCTATAAGAAACGGAACTTAAATACTTATATATTTCTTCAGGAGTCCTGATATTCCCAAATCCTGAAAAAACACCGAATGAAAAACCATTGTTATTAGCAAAATTAAAGACATCCGTATGGCAGCTTCCTACAATGACAGCAGAAGCACCAAGTTCATAAGCCCTTTTAACAACCTCCAACCCTACGTGATTGCCAATGTATATAATTTTGCCTTTTATACCTTTAACAAAATTCTCCAAATAGGATTTTTTCAAAATATCCGAAGGATTAGGAAAAACCACTAACTCCCCCGATGAATGAAACTCAGTGCTGTAAGTAAAAGAAATATCCTTAGACTGTGTTTCTATCAATGCAGAGGATTTACCATATAACGACTTTACAGTGCCCCACACTCCTGAAAGCAAAAAGTATTTTCTTGGATTTTCTTCGTAAACATATTTTTTATCTTCTAATTTCTTAAGTGTACCATCGTACGGAGCAAAGATTTTTTCTTTTTTAACGTTACCTAGAAGTGTATCAACATAAAAAAACTTTTCAGTACCTTTGATGTCACGGGGTTTAAAATCGGATGGCAAAGTCATTTTATTTTGTGAAAAAACACAGCTTCCAAGACGACTGAACGGCTCTACAAAATCGCCTATCTTAACATCCCACACCCCCTCTACAGGAAAAACCCTTTCTATAAAACATTTTCTATTATCCATTATTTTTCTTGCAACAGGTACCAACATATCACCTATCCTTTAAAACATTTTCAAATTGTTTTACACTTTCATTTAGTAACTTAACATCGTCGTATATACTATCCCCCGGTGCTCTGGTGTCAAACACTATGCCTAAAGAGCCTCCGTTGGTATGTACATCAATCGTACCCAACTCCCGGCTTTTTATTGATAATCTAGCAGGAGTATCACTTCTAAAAGGGTATATAAAAACCTTGTTATCTTCGATTTCTATAAACTTATCATCTCCCAAACCATTGTTAATTAAACATTCGCAAGAACCGCCTGTACGTATAAAAAAACCTGAAGTATCGAAAAAACTCTCAATATCAGGAACTAAACTTCTATCATACATTTGCACTGTTCTTAACAAGGAGTAAGCATTAGAAGAATCCAAATAAACATTGAAGACTCCCAGGCCACGCAAAGCCTCTAAAATCAAAATGTAGTTTAACTCTGGATTTAAAATCTTTTGGGTAAATCTTCCTCCCGTAAAAACTATCTTCCTTCCTGATTCAAAACGAAATCTCTCCGGTATCTTTTCACAAATTTTTGAATCAAGACTAACCTGTGAGGATAAATCATCAGGAGTTGTTTGGGGGTATGCATTTAGATTTGCAATCTGATCAAACTCCCCAAGGTCATTTTCATTTCCTAAAAAATCTTCATCCTCATCCAATTCGTAAGAACACATCATACCCTTAGTTAGGAAAACTTTATTATTTATAAAAACAGGTACGATACCTTCAGAACTTTCTATCAAATCTAAGGTTTTCACGGAATATTTAGTTTTAAGGTTTAATTCAGGAGAATCGGGAAAACCACATGTTAATACATCGCAGGAAGGATTTTTTATCTCTCTATCGGACATAACCTTCTCTACTATGTTTGAATAAAACTGTTTTTGATCGCACTGATTACCAAAAATTCCTTTGGTATAAACATAAGGAAAATTAAAAAATTCTGTGTTTTTTTTGGTTTTTTTAATCAGGAAATCAATACCTGAAACATCAAAGTGAGCAGTTATTAGAGCCATGTTTATATGATATCAATGACTAAAGCGCATGTCTATCGGTATATGGCAAAAGTCCCATATATCGCGCTTTTTTGACCTCAAGTGCTAATAGTCTTTGGTTTTTAGCAGTCAGACCACTGTATTTTTGAGGAAGAATTTTTCCTCTTTCATTTATAAATCTTCTTAAAACTAATATTTCTTTGTAATCGGGTTTAGTACCGGTTTCAGTAAAATAACAGTTTTTAGCTACAATAATTTTCTTTTCTCTTCTTGGTTTTTTATCTTTTTTGTATGCCATTTTTATTTAATTAATTTTCTTTTAAT